>CATJCJ010000172.1 GCA_949738935.1 uncultured Eubacteriales bacterium
ACTAATGATTGGAGGTATAGGCCATTGGATAGCATAGTTTAGAAGCGGGTATTAATCGGAAAGGTTAATGCCCGCTTTGTTGGTGCGCCTGGCGGCGCATGTCACTAATGGATGAAAGTTCCTAATCCGCCCTGGCAGGGGGAAGGATACAGTCAAAACCAAGGGTGTTCTTTCATGGTAATGCTGGGGATGCTTGAAAAAAAACAGGTTCTTTAGTATAATGGAACCGAGGCAGGATGAATGCCTTATCAAAGAGTGGATTTCTTATCGTTTCAGCACGAAAAATTGTCGGACTGTATCAGATAAAATAGTCAAAGGAAAGTAAAATGGCAAGTATTAACGATGTTGCAAAGAGGGCGAAAGTGGCTAAGAGCACAGTTTCGCTGGTTTTAAATAATAGCGGATATGTATCGGCAGAAACAAGGGCAAAGGTCGAAAAGGCAATCAAAGAGCTGGATTACATGCCAAGCCAGCTTGCGCGCAATCTGTCGAAGATGCGTACCAATCTGGTGGGCGTGGTGATCCCGGATGCATCACATCCGTTTTATGGGACTTTTTTGAAATATGCAGAGGAATCTTTATACCGTTATGGATATAAAACGATGCTATGTGAGACGGCAGAACGCAATAATATGGAAGAAGAATTTCTTTCCATGTTGAAGAAGCAGACCATGGATGGGATTATCATGGGGACGCATTCGCTCATGCATGATGAGTATATGAAGATTGACAAGCCTGTGGTAGCATTTGACAGGTTCCTGGGGGATGATATACCGATAGTACGGGCAGATCATGAAATGGGCGGCACTCTTGCCGCCCAAAAATTTATAGAAAAAAATTGCCGCCATATTGTGCAGATCAGCGGGGCGCGGATTGTAAATACCCCGGCACATCAATATCATATTGCATTTTCAAAGGAATTGGATAAGAATTGTTTGGAAGCCGCAGATGTTGTGATGCCTTATAATTCGTTTTCGGAAATGGATTTCAAAGAGACGGCAAAGATGGTTTTTGACAGATACCCGGAAGTGGACGGCATATTCGGCGCTGATATGGCAATTTTGGCATGTCTGAGGGAAGCGCGGGCCAGGGGGCGGAAAGTGCCGGAGGAATTACATATGCTTGCCTATGACGGCACTTATATTACCAGGATGGGAATGTATCAAACGGATGCCATTGTGCAACCTGTAAAAGATTTGGCTGCGCAATGTGTGGAGTATATGGATTGTTTGATACGGGAAGAACCTCTCCGGATACATGAAAGTGTATTTCCCGTGAAATATCAGAAGGGAGATACCTTATGATTGTCTAATATGCACAAAAACAACAGGCAAAAATAGGGAAAATAATTATTTACTATGCGGGAGAAAAATGTTAGTATAATTATATAAAACCGGTTCGATAAAACAATCGAACCTAAAAAATGCCGAAATATAAAACCGGTTCGATATCATAACAGGAGGTAGATGGAATGGGAGACATTTATACCGGACCATATGAATGTCTGGAAGTATTTGCAAAATCCCTGGAAGGGAAAACGGGAAAGGTAGTGGTGGCAGATAAGGGCGG
>CATJCJ010000173.1 GCA_949738935.1 uncultured Eubacteriales bacterium
AAAGGTTGAGACTTAACTTTTGATACTCGTGATAGAAATATAGTCTATTGTTACACATTTTTTTCTCGCAGTCGAGGTACGCACTATCTACCGTTTACCTTTCACCCGCTAAATTAGTGCCATGCTTAACACACAAATAAATACCCTGCCAAAATTCTACATTTTTGCAGGGTATCATATACATAAAACTGATTTTATAACCAACCTTATATACATTATACAAACAACAGACACTATCATCGAACTTCCAATACCCCTTTATACACTGATTATCTCCTACATGAATAGTATCATATTTTCGTACAAATTACAAGATTATGTCAATAAGTGATAATTCTTCTAGCAATCCCTTCTATCCTCTGACTCAGCCTTTTCTTCTCTGTTTCCAAACCGGCAAATTCCGTTGTCAAGACCTGCATAAAATATTTTCTTCTAAACTTATATCTTATTCATTTAAGAAAGTGCTCTTAACCTTCCGTGAAATAAAACAGAACATATAGCAGCTTATCTCTTTATAACTTTCGTTATAATTGCTCTTTCATTTTGTTTAAAATCTTTTGCAATCTTATACATAACATCTTTTGCATATAAATCACCAAAATCCATGTTTTTGTTATCATTGGAATGAAAAAATATATTTTCAGGCATTCTACTAATAAAACCATAATATTTATTATTCTTATCAATTAAAACTTTAATAACCGTACCTCTATACTCCTTTTCCATATTATCAATAGCTTTCACCGCTCCTATCGACGTATGCTCATGTAAATATCTTAATAGATATTCGTTAAAATCCTGGTTACTTTTTACACCATGATAATAACTTTCCCCTTTTAATTTCACCCAAGAGTCAACTATTTCCTTAAATTTATTTAAAGAACTTTCTATTTTTTGTTTCAAAAAATCTTTATTAGAAAAAACTTTTACAATCTTTTCGCAATATCCGTCTACTATTTTGCTTTTATTAATATCCGGTGGAAAACCCGCTATATCCACAGCTAACACATACAAAATTTGATATTTATATGTAGAACAGAACCTTCTGTCTTCTCTCTCTCGACAAATTATATCCATTAAAAGCAAAAGACAAGGTGCAACATAATATGGAAATAAGGATTGGTTATCAACAAATATAATATTTTGAAATTCTTGTAATAGTTTAGCCTCATGCATATATCCATAATTCGGTTTTTCCAAAAACAAACTTACTATACTCTGAATCAATAATCTAAAATTTATTTTTTGTGTAGCTAAAATTGTAGGATTATCTACGTACTGCTTTGATCTTCTTTCATAATATATTTTTTCATAAGAAGCATCAACTGGCATAGATAAATAAAAATTTTCTAAATTTTTATGAAAATCTCTTGTAATTTCAAAAGCCTCATCTAAAACTATATTCTGTCTATTCGTTCCTCTTACAATTTGATTTGTTATTTCGTTTATTCGTGTTGAAATTACTTTTACCGTAATATAAATATCTCTTAATGGTGAACCCTTTTTGTATGCCAAATACAAAACATTGCACGTCTGACACCCATTCACCACCTGCGGATTAGTAATAGTTACTTTACGATTACTTGAAATAGCTTTACTACAAACAATAGTAATTCCATTATTCATCAATACAAACTGTTGAGGTTTTTCTCCTATTGTTTGTAACATTTCTTGGTTTATTGTTGTATCTCCTTGATAATCACGTACATTATCATTAAATAAAGATTTTCGCAATAACTCGTCACTAGATTTTAACATCTTAATAACTTCTTCAGCATTGCATAACAAAATAATAGAATTTTCTACTCCCGACACCTCTGTAAGTTGAAAACTGTCAATAGTATTCAATACTGTAGTGAAGTTATTCTCATTTTCTTCACACATTGTATGCAAACTTTTACTATCCATATATCTTTCAAACACGTTTCCATATGTTCGCATTCTCTCAATTTGCTTTTTCATATTTTTTGTTTTTGCAATAATGTGTTCATTTTCATTCCACTTCCCCATCACTACATAATATGTTCTTATATCTGGTACAGAAGACCAAACACTCATGATTTCTTCACTCAAAAGATAGTCTTTGATTCTTATCCAACTTTCAATTTTATCATTATGTGGCTCATAGTGTTCTACCTGCAGGAAATCTATTACACCATCAACAAACTTTCCATACTCACCCGTATCAAACTTTTCTTTATATTTTGATTGTATAAAGATAAACTCTATCTTTATTCTCTTATACATTGATACAATATTATCTACATCTTCAATTGAACTAATAAATATATCATTCACTTTGATTGCAATTCCATCAATTCCCATATCATTCTGTCCGTCTACACAAATCAAATCACATATATCGTTAATAACATTAAATGCCTCGGGTTGATGTGAACGTAAGATCGTATGATTAACAAAATATTCAAAAACTATATCTTCATCAACATTATCCATCCCATATGATTTCTGATAATCTTTTATCATTACTTTTAACATTGGCTCAAATTGCATAACTTTTCCTCCTCGTACTGTATTTTTATTACACTTTATAACATTAATACATGAAAAGACACTTGAAATAAATATCCATATCATTTGTCCAAAAGCCTATTACACATACTCAACTATTTTTCAAGAAAAATATTTTTGTTTCTTACTGGAAGGCTTATCTGGTATTGTCATTCTCAGTATTCCTTTCCGCAGCATTTTATCTAGAAAATGGCGTTTAAAGTAGGATCTGTTCGGCAAATTAAAATGAACTATTATTTCGTTTGAAGATCTTGGTACGCTGCAGAACTTAATAATGGCATCTGTTAAATCCTGTTCACCATCCTGTTCATTTTGAACAGGATAGTTTTTTTCATACAAAAGTCTTTGATATTTCTTGCAGGCCTTACAATATACCATAATTCCTTCTTCGTTAATCTCATATTCAGGTAACGGACCATCATATTTTTGGCATGCTTCCCTGATTTTGTCAAATCCCCGTCCCCACGCTTCAATCATTCCACTCTTAAAAAACACATTTGCAAGTTTAGGATTATACGGTTTTGACGAATGTTTTTGAAATAATTTCTCTGTAGAGGCTAAACTTGCTGGCATCTCACCATCATTCCATACATAAATTCTATCTTCATAAACACTAATCTGTATTGGATTGCAGCTACTATAATCCTTATGAACAACAGCATTAAGCAATATCTCCCGAAATGCTTCCTTATGAAACATATACTGCTCTGTTCTTTGCAGTCCATCATAGGCTACCAACGCTTTTAAATATTTTGTATACACCAATTCCACCGTATAGTCGGCCTGTTCAATCAACGGTCCATGCACTTCATCCTGGTATTGCAAATCAGAATCCGAATTACCAAAATAACCGATTTTAATATAGGCTCCTGTAACCCATTTCTCAGGGTCATGATAAAAAGCCAGCATAGCTGCCCTGGACAAATATCCATCTTCATCTATCAAATGCAGGTTATCCATTAGAATTATGTTACTTACATTTACTTCATCATCTGTTAAACGTCCCCTCTTTACTGCCTTTTCTTTGAATATTCGAAGTGCATCCTGTTTTAAATCATCAACAGAAAGTTTCATAACCGGCATACTGTCCCAGGTCCTTCCCTGTGATTTTAAAATAGCCTTATCTAATTCTTTTCCAGTAATTGTACGCATGGTACTGCCTGACCTATAATAATACTTTCCGTGATAACTGATTAAAGAAGGATATTTATCTACTATAATCTCAATATACTCCAATTGACCTTCATGTAGCAGATTAACATCCGCCACAATTCCCATTGTATCTGTAATCTTGCTCGGAATTAATTCCAACAATTTTTTTGACTTTTGGATACCAACTACGTTCCCTTTGTCATCTTTTCCTATATAAATTCTTCCACCATAAGCATTCGCATAACCACATATCCATTCAAGATATTCATCATGCCAGGATTCCTTCCATTCTACATTCTGATTTTCTTCCACAGCTATCCCCTCCAATTACCTCTCAGGTACTCTGCATAAAAAGCCCCTATTTTACTGTCACAGTTTACAAAAGCTGAAAAATGCGCAATAAACTGCCATAACAATACAAGCGGTTTCTTAACCGGTCTTTGCTTTTCTCCAAAATTCCAAGCAATCGGTGTGTCCGGGTCAAAAGATGAACCAGTTCTACATCCATCTTAAAACCGCTGACTATAGATGTCAATTTGTTTAGAAAAAACTCCAATATTTTCTGCCATTTTCTTTGTTTAAAATCCCTGTTTCCCTGTTTTCATCAGCTCCTTTTTTATTTTGTGCATACCGCAATTATTGTAGCTTGCCCGAAAGATTTCTTTGGTTTCAAATGCCAGCCTCAAAGCTGTCCCGCTCCCATGTTTTCCGGTTCCGTGTCAATGGGGAATGCATCCAGCTTCTGCTCCATAAATTCATCCATCCACCATTGCGGGATGTACGGAAGCGGAACCGGTTTGCTGCACGGAAGATTCGTTATGCTTATTTTGGTATTCCCGTTTTCCTCAAACACCATTTGGTGGCAGGCTTTTATCTGCGGACAGGTGTATCTGACATGTTCCGTAACCGTAAGCACCGCCGTGTTTTCCTTATCCTGCCGGAAGGAATACCGGAGTACGTCATACA
>CATJCJ010000174.1 GCA_949738935.1 uncultured Eubacteriales bacterium
GACGCCATTAAAACTGCTTTTTCTAAAATAACATCATCTGATTGTATTGGGTGGTTTTCTGCTGTTGGCTTGAGGCAATAATTTGTTGGATTGCTATAGAAAAATTTTTTATATGTTCTTTTAAAAATTCTTCCGCCTCAAACTCAGATATTAACAGATTTATTTTTCCGTTTTTGAATCCGGCTCTTAACATTGTACACATTTTGTTATTAAATTCCTGTGTGGCTTTGATACACCATATTACTTTCGCGGCATTTCTTACCTTGCATCTTTCTTCCATATCTTTGTCATTACAGCAGGATAGGGCAGGATAAAAATCTCCCGTATCAGGGTCATATTGGTCTTTTATAATAAAGTCATAAACTCCTAATCCGTTGCCTCTTACATCAAGTACAATATCAGTACATTTCATCGAGTAATATAATCGCATTATTATTAAGCCAAGCTCATCTGTTGTCAGACCCTCGTGATTTTCCGAATAAACTATATTTGATATATAATTGTTATTATAGTTTGGTATACAACTATTTACTATAATTGAACTCGCGTCATTGTTTTTATTTTTTTTTGAGGCCATAAGAGCGACATCTGCTGATAATATACGTCTCTCATTTACCGCTAAATCGGGAACTTTATATTTTGATGAGGGAGGATATATAGCTTGGCGTAATTTTCTCCTTTTTGATACGTCCTCAAAAGAAAAGAAAGCGTCTCCCATGTCTCTATACCATTCACATCCCATTTCCATCTGAAATTTTACCTCATCAAAATCCATCTCAGACATTTCATCCTCAACTTGTTCTTTTGACAGTAAATTTTCTTTTATAGCGATTTGATAAGGCAGTCCACATACAAAGTATTTTTTTGTATCGTCTAAAAAATTTACAGTATAAGCCTTTGCCTTTGAGAAACTCCAATGACTTTTATACCAACAGGAGGACATGTATATTTCTTTATTTCTTTCCAATAAACCGGAATACTCTTCTTTATCTAAATATCCTGGGGTTCTTGGGGCGGTTAAAAATTTTCTTAAAACAGTGTTGATCACGTCAAGACTTACCATTCGAAATTCATCAACAATAAGAATATTGGCTCTCGCCCCGCGCCCGTTGTCAGACGCTGTCACGACTTTAATCCATGAACCGTTTTTAAACTCAATCACACTTTTATTTTGACTTACTGATTTATATGATATCTCGTTATTCAGTAAATCTGAGCCCCAGCCATAATTTTTGCAGAAGTCATCGGTTATTTTTAATAATACCTCATTTGCCTGAGTTCTTGTGGCGCTCGCCACACATATTTTTGTCTTTGGAAAAAGAATACATCTTACAATACAAAAAAGACTTGTAAGTCACGTTTTACCGAGACCCCTGCTTGCGCAAAACATAAAATAATTATTAATCATCATCATATATAAAAGTATTTTCTGAAACAGTTTTAGGTGTATATTTAAATAATCTTTACAAAATCTTTGAGGATTTTTTCTATAATAACTTCCCCAGTACGCAACTCCATTCATAATTCTTTCTGATTTTTCGTTAGCGACTTCTTTTGTTGTCATTTTATGCTTTTCATTCATGTTATCACCTATAAATTGTCTGCATTACCGCCGAATACAGCGTCAAATAGCGCTTCATTATCCTCGTCTTCATTGTATTCGGGCCGTTCAACAGTATATTTTTTTATAAATTTATTGTATAAATTTGATAAACCATTTTTTAAACCCATCATTTTAGCCAGATGTCCGCGAAAAAACACATCTATGTAAAGCCCTATTTTATCAACATCTTGGAGTTCATCATCTATCTCAGGAAGAGGTCTCTCATTTTCCCATTTTGATATTAATGTTCCAAATGTTTGTGTGTCTGATAATGTATCTGAACTATTTTGCTTAGGTTTTAAATTTCCTGTGTCCATATATTCTTGAAGTGTTCTGTCTAAATCTTTAGTGTCTTTTCCGTCTCTTGACGCTTTCAGAATCTCAAGTTGTTTGAAGCATATTCTTTTAAAAACCTCCTCTTGCGCTTTTGTTTTGCATTCACATCTTGTTGTCCAGTCAGCGTATTGCTCTTGAAGAAACAAATAGTCATCATCTGTAAATCCTGTACCAAAAAATTTTACGGTTTTTAATTTTGCCCGCTTAAAATCCTTAACCTCGTCTAATGTCTCAATTACATCATCTTTACGTTCCTCGTCAAGAGTTGTGTCATATGTTTTTCCTCTGTATTGATTTAGATTTGCCCGTGAGATGTATGAGTGTATTCTCGAACGGTTTTTGCTTATTTTATTGCTTGCCTCTAAAAGACTCTCATTATAGTAAATATCAAACTTTTCACATATTCTTCTTATAGCTGTTTCCTCATTGTTTCCATATACTTCTGTATAATGCTCAAACAATTTGTCTATACAATGTTTACAGATTGGCAGGTGATACTCCCAGCCCGAGTATAACTCACTTTGAGAAGACGGAAAGTTATCAGTGAGTCCTTTGTATGACGTTCCGCAGGAGGGGCATTTATAAAAATTAGGTTTGTCTTCTTTTGAGTATTTTATCTTTTGAAACTCTGTGCTCTCAAGAGGTTTGATAATAGAATTACGCCTGTTTGATTTTTGTTCATCCAATACTTAACCGCCTCCTTTGATATATTATATAATTTTTTCGGTTTCACCTGAGAAGGTGTTCGCTTTGGAACGAATGTTTATTAAAATTCTTGCCGCCTCATCTTCAATAACTTTGGCGAAAAGATTACATTTAGCCCAGCAAACTAATTCTTTACTGTTAAGTGTTTCTCCGATATCGCTGTCTTGTACTTTATTCATATCAACTCTGTATACAGCGCTGAAATTTTCATCTAATGTGATTTCCTGATTTGTCAGCGTGAGAGAAACTTCCTCACCATTTTCTTCCTCGGTAAATACCGGCACGTCGTTTACTACGTTAAATTTACCTTTAAATGTTAAGTCTTTGTAAAAAATTTTAGATGGGAAGTCTTTTAACAGTTCTCTTTCCTGTTCATCTGTTAAATCAGCTGTTCCTAATTCCTTACAATATACTTCCACTGTGAATACATTATTTTCAATATCTTTTTTTATGGCTAAATTCATCTATAATTACCTCCAGATTTTATTTGATTTCTAATTATTGTCAGACTTTTTATAAGAGTGTTAAGTCCATCAAAGTCTAATTTTCCACTCAATTCCGTGTTATCGGTAATTTTATCTGACATACCTATAATCAGACCTTTGTTTTCTTTATCATATTTTAATTTTAAAATTATGTCCGTTAACAGCTCAAACGTAATCTCATCAGCCGTTGAGTTAAGATAATCTGAATAGATTACTTTTACTTTCTGCATTTTGGCAATCACCTCTGTTATGTTTATTTGAGACAGCGGACAGCTCTTATTCGTCCGTTAATTTTTCTGTCACCGAAAGGGCGTAAAAAAGCGGATAATTAAGCCGCTTGTATATTTTTATTTTTAAATTTGGCGTTGTACATTTGAGTTAATAAAATTTTCCTTTCATCAAAAATCATATCCATTCGTAATAGAATTTGATTTTACTGTTCTAAAAATAAGAGTTCCTCATTATGTTCTTTTTTGAGATAATCTCTAAGTAAATTATTTGTTACAATATGTAATTTACACTTTAATTCATGACTTGTTTTTCCTGTGACTATTAAATTCAGCATATCCGCTTCAGCAGCAAACTCAAAACGATTTGCCTTGCGATGATGGATACGATTGTACCAAGCATCAACTTCAGCGGACATTTTTTTATATTCCTCTTTTTCAGGGTCACGAATTGCTCGCCAGTCTTTATTTTCTTTTACAACCTTTTCCATAAGAATGAAATAGCGTCTTGCGATTCTACCTATATCATTATTTTCAATAATACATAATTCTTTAGCCATTGTAAGTGTAATATAGTATTCTTTTTTTACTCTCATAGCGGATAATTGATTTTTAGAAAATTTTGTAAAATCAACGTCACCAATTTTGGGGTCGCTTGATTCATAATGAATTTCATAGTCTATATATTCTATGAAGTTGTATTTTTTTATTCTAAAAGTAATCCATGTGGAAAAATCTCTGCCAACACCAAGGTTATTATGTAATACTCGAGCATTCATTTTAACGTCATCACTTGGAATAGGTAATTTCTTTTGATAATCCATTACGAGCTTGATTTCTTTATCATTACATCCAAGCCTTTCGAGTTCTTTTTTAGTGAAATTTTCCTGTTTCATATATTTCCTCCTTTGAAATTTAATAAAGAGGGCAGAAGTACAGTCTGCTCTGAAAGGCGGAATCGGAGTACAGCCGAAAGCCTTTTAGTTCATAATTTTATTTTAAAAGTTCTTTGATTTTGTTTGAGAATTTCATTTTTACTTTTTTGTGAGCGGGTGAGGTATATGTCTGACCTTTCAGGTGTCCCATAGTATATACACGTGTTCTTTCGGCAACATCTTCAACAGTGATTTTTCCAAAACCATAAATATCAACAATCCCATTATTTATAATGCCCTCCTTAATAGTATCAATTACAATGTTAAAATTTTCAGACGCTTCTTTTATTGATATATTTCTTTTTTCTGAAATCGTTTTAATAATATCATTTTTTCTCATAGTTCGTTTTCTCCTTGTGGAATTTTAATTATATTTTTCTGACAGATATTTTTAAAATTGTAATAACTCCTCTGTTAAATCACTTTTTGATTTCACAAACATTTAGTTTAATTAACGAATTTGTTTTCTTTTCTTAATTTTTCTGTTATGTATATTTGTCCTTTCCCCGTTACAAAAGTTGTGACGCATGATTTTGTTCCGTAAGGAGTCTCATAAAAAGATTCTTTTACTTTAAAATATCCTTCGTCAATATATTTTTGATAAGGAACATTATTTCTCATAAGAATTTTTCCGGTCCTAAGCCACTTAAACAGTCTGTTTCTTCCAATATCAATTTGCTCGTCTTTGAGTAATTTAGCCATCTTTCCAATATCAATCAGGTTACTGCTGTCAGATACTTTATTGGCGAAATATACAAGAGGTTCCTGCTCTTCCAGTTTTTTATTTTTTTCAAATATAATTTTATCTTTTTCCTGTATGGTTTTTGTGGCTATGATGACGGCTTTAGCTAAAATCTCTTCATTTGACTCATTATCGCTTACAGGTATATATCCGCCGGTTTTTCTGATTTGAGGCAGTACCTCATCAAAAATCCATGACTCAAATTTTTCCGCACCGGGAAGTTTACTATGAGAAATAAGACGATAGACATTGCCCTCTGTTATAAATGATAAAATATTTTTTCGTCCTAAGTTGTCAACGCTATCGTGTTTTACGATACCGTGTATTTTACAATGTCTCTTAATAGCGTCGGGAGCGTTTGAATATCCTAAAGCCTTTGCGATGTCACTTCCGCAAAATAAAATTTTTTCGTCTTTCTTAATGGTACGCACACTTCCAAATTCCTCATTTTTAAAAATCTCAATTCTGTTTTCCATAACATATCATCCTTTCTTAATGTATTTGTACGAATATATTGTTTAAATAAAACGGAGGTTGTTGTCAGCTAATTGCCAAACAATAATTAACCAACGACATTTAACAAATGAAAAATAAACAAATTTTAACCTGAGAAAATCCCGCACATTTTTTCTCTCATA
>CATJCJ010000175.1 GCA_949738935.1 uncultured Eubacteriales bacterium
ATTTGCTATAATACAACCGTTATATAACTTTGGCAAATCTTTGTTTGCCAATACGGAAGCATATCGAAGTGGTCATAACGAGGTAGTCTTGAAAGGAAAAAGTCCCCGAAAGGTTACGCTTTGGAAATTGTTCTACGAACGATTTTTGACCACTTACAGACTTCCCTAAAATGCCTGATTTGTGTCGATACATAATTGACGTTTAGTAGCAAATCGGCAACGCCGAGGCAGTCAACAAAATCTATAAACTGCCCGAAATTTCGTAGAAACGTGCGAAAATGTCTACAAAATACGCTCAACAATTTTTGTAGCAAAAATATTAATAATTCTTATGGAAGCATATCGAAGTGGTCATAACGAGGTGCTCTTGAAAAGCATTTGGGTGCAAGCCCACGGGGGTTCGAATCCCTCTGCTTCCGCCACAAGGGAACTGTACGAACACTGGTAAAAAGGAGTTCGTACTTTTCCTTTTATATGAAAGCATTGGTGCTTAGGTTCCTATCACAAGACCGCCTGCTTCGACCTTTTGGCAAACTCAAAATAGAGATGAACACGGCAACTTTGCAAAATAATTTATTTAGACAACATATCGAGAAAAATAATTCGTCGCTAGGAAAACTCGCCACCGATTTTACATCGAATATCTCAAAGAATTGCAAGCGTTATCAAACCGCATAACGATCAATAAACAAACCGATAGAACAATACACTGCTCTATCGGCTGTTAGTTTGCTTATAATACGATTTAACTTTTAAAAATTGCGCTACTTCGGGTTGCTAAATTTCATAAAGTAATTTATAGCTGATTTTACGTCCTCATACACTTCTTTATAAGGGCGATTGGCATCTATAAATACACACCTTTCCTTCAAACCGAGAACATCTAGACTCTTGTCTATGCAAGAACTAATCTGCGTATAGAAATCAGCGGCCCATTTTCTATCACTTTTAAACGTCATTGTTCGCAAATAAATATTGTCCCAAGACACCGAAAAAACAATACCAAATGCGCTACTTAAAATTGGAGACCGTTTTATCTCTTGCACCAAATAAGCAACTGTAGATGGATTTCTTACCATTGCATAGGCTAAATTGCCAGGATGCCAAGATTCTATACCTATGATGTTTCCCTTTTGGGCAATCTTTCTATCACGCATTAACTCTTTTAGCGTGATTTCAAGCTCAAACTCTTCGCCTTGTTGAGCAGGGGCAATATTGCGTTGATAAAACAAATCTTTTCCTATTTCAGAGCCTCTTTCCAAAATTAATCCATCGCTAAGCAAATTTTTGATTATGCTTGTTTTACCACTGCAATGTGGCCCGCAAAAAAATATGGGAAAACTATCCATAATAGTCACCAATTAGTCGTCTTTTCGAGCTTCGTCCCAATCCGCATAGAATTTTAAAATCGTATAATCTACAGCATATCCATTTGGCAACATAATTGATATAACATCATTTAAACGATGCCCCAGAATACTTTTACCAACCGGAGTTTCATAATGAATTTTTCCATTCTCAATATCGCTTTCTCCGTGCCCTACAATTTCCAAAACGATAGTCTCATCAAAATCAGAATAACGGCAAAAACACTTGACAATAGAACCAATTTCTACAGTCTCCATATTTCGCTGGTTCTCCTCAACGATCTCCGCTTCGTTCAACAACTTTACAAGTTCGCTTATTTCTACTTCCAATGCCCTCTGATCTGACTCCAACTTATTGTAATACGGATTATCGTGCCATGTGTCACCCGTAGAATTATACGCTATGTTTTTCTCAACCATAAGATCTTGAAGCTTTTGTTTTAACTTCTTAATATTCTCCTCTATGTTTTTCTTTCCTTCCAATGTCATTTTTGTAGCCATTATACCCCTCCTGCATTTTTAATTATCATTTATTTATTGTTGCCAAAGTGTAATTTTTCGAAAAGCCTCTTTAAGTCCGTCCTCGTCTCTATTACGCAATATATTACGCACGTTAATACGATGCTCAAAATCCGCCATACAAGGAATCAATTCTCCATTTGCCGATAATCGAATTGGGAAAATCCCCTCCCTACATTGCAATGAATTTGCACATTTGCTACAAAAAGAGTACGGCCTTTTCCACGCCAACTCATCTATGCGCAAAAGCACAGTTCCTCCGCCATTCAAGTATATATTCCTCTTTCTCAATCCTTCGTTGTCTACTATAATCTCCTCAGAGCGGATACCGTAGGTTTTGATAAGATTATACATATCGTCAAGAGAATACAGCCTATTGTCATTTATCACCGGCAACACTACCAACGTTAAATTTGTTTTTCTTACGAATTCAATTAGGTCTTCTAAGTCTTTTTCGCTATCTTTATCAAAAAATACGAAATTGATTTTCAGATGTTCAAAGCCTGCCTGCTTAGCAACTTCAATTCCTTTGACGATAGATTGAACGTCAATACCCTTTTTCGGTCTAAACTGTTGAAATCGTTTTGGATCCAATGTATTGAGAGTAACGTTGATCCGACGCAAACCTGCATTCCACAGTTTTTGCGATAATGCAACGAGATTTGTTCCGTTGGTTATCATTGACAAATCGGGTAAATGTAATTGCGACAAAAGCGAAACAATAACGTCTAAATCCTCTCGTTCGGTAGGTTCTCCGCCGGTAATCTTGAATTTATTAAAACCGGCTTTTAATGCGACCTTACAAGCAAATTGAATCTCTTGTGGCGTAAGAATCTCTTCCAATCTCGCATAGTTGCCTTCTCTATGACAAAATTGACACGCCAAATTACATTTACTTATTACCGAAATACGAAAATATGAACTATTAGCCACACCCACTCTCCTTTCTTCTCTCAAAATTCAAACCGTTATATCTCAAAAGTGGTTTTTTGGAATGGCGTAGTAAAGACGTATTTGGAATTAGCGTCTGCCATATCTGTTGGAACGTATCCCCATTGTAGCAACTTTTCCTGATAAGTTTTTAAAAT
Source organism: uncultured Eubacteriales bacterium (assembly GCA_949738935.1). Taxonomy (GTDB): domain Bacteria; phylum Bacillota; class Clostridia; order Lachnospirales; family CAG-274; genus MGBC114079. The sequence continues at coordinate 2,975 of CATJCJ010000175.1, forward strand.
ACTATGCAATTCCTGTCCTGAAATGTAGTCATAACATAAATTTGACGGATCACTGTAATAATTCAAATTTTCAAATGACGTTTCTTCGGGCAGTCGTATACCATATTCTTCGGCATGGTCCCAGAAATATGAGCCGGGAAGCGGGACAAATTGATGTACTGCTACCTCGTTGGGTCTAGATCTTTCAATAATATCCAGCGCCTTTAACTGCTCAGTCCTATCTCCGCCGGGCAATCCTACCATCCACCAAGTCTTGCAAGCAAGTCCCAATTTAACTGAAGTTTGTATTGCTTTCTCAATGACGTCCGCTGTCGTTTTCTTGTTTATGGCGCGCAATATTTGATCAGACCCAGACTCTGCACCAATACAAAGTTTTATGCACCCCACCAAGATGAGTTTTTCAACCAAATCCTCTTCCACCAAATCCGCTCTTAATTGAACTATGAATTTTATCGGAAGATTCCTTTCCTTCAACATATCGCAAAATTTTAATCTATCTTCTCTATTCCAGAAAAATATCTCATCACCCCAATACAAAGTCAGCTCTCCGTATTGTTCTACTAGCCATTCTAACTCACGCATTATTCGATTTGGGGACATAATTCTTCCTCTCTTGCCTCCGGGAGCCCAACTGCAACAAAAATAACATTGGAACGGACAACAACGACTAGTCAAAATTGTGTGATGGTCATAAAAACTTAGGTCGAAAAGATTTCTATTCATTATAGGAAGTTTGTCCAAATCAACGCAGTCCTTTGACGCTTCAGTCTCAACAACCATTCCCAAACTATCCTTATAAACCAAATTCGGAATTTTGGAAAGTCTCTTTTCTAGACCTTCGCTCCCGTCCTTAATACTGTCAAGAACAGGAACGAAGTTCAATTCTCCTTCTCCTTTTAGAACAACGTCTGCTCCATAATTTAATACTGACGTCGGATAAAGCGTGCTATGAATTCCTCCCACGAGAATATATACGTCAAACTCAGTCGCTATTGACTCAATTACTTTAGAAGCAATCTGCACGGAGGGCGAGAAGAATGAAACAGCCACAACGTCAGGATTAAACTCTCGAATCACGTCCATATAATTACGATAATCTACCGCCATATCCAAGATACGAACATCGTATCCTGCTTGATCAGTTAACGTTGCAAGAATACCTATACCGTACGGATATTCTCGATATACCCTGCCTTCCCACTTCTTTGATGCGTTTATAAATAAAACTTTCATATTCAAACCATTTTCCTATTCTTTATCTAGACAATTTTTCTAAACAATTTTTTTATTTCTTCCACAGTTTCATCGATATCCAAATTGCTATTGTCAAACACGATATAGTCCATTTGATATCTCTTCACAAATTCAACAGCCTTATCATACTTTTCATCTGTGAAAATATTTTCATTTAGATCCGGATCGTTTGGATTTCTCTCTTTTATTCTATTCCTTCGGGTTTCCGGATTTGCGTACAAAATAACCGTCAAATCAGGTTTTCCACAACTTTCGACAAGCCAATCAAAAATGTTTAAATTGTTTTGATTTGCATTAAAAAGATACGTTGAACATAAATGTCTATCCGTAACTATATTTTTATTTTGTCGCGTCTGCTTGATATACAGATTACCTGCGCCAAACACCATAGTTGCGAGATCTGAATTCAACTCGCCTTTAATGCGTCTTAGATTTTCAAAAAATATCCCAACGCCATCTCTACCGATCAAATCATAAATCGGACACTCTTGAAATTCATATCCCACTTCCTCTGCCAAACGTTTTGCCACGCTTGTTTTTCCTGCACCGTCTAATCCTTCGATTGCTATATGCAATTGTGATTTCTCCTCACCATAACGAAAATCAAATATTTAAAAATAGTATACCATAATTGAGACGAAAGGTCAATAAAATATTTACTTCCTCATAGGAGAATATATACTATAATTAATGCGATACGCCTCTTTTTGACTTCAAATGAGATTAATAATAGATAACTCGGTTTTCAACATGTCTCAAAATCTCCTTGTCGCTTTGCTGTGAGATAAGTTTAGCAAGTGTTTTTGAAAAATGTAAGGAACTCTACCTGTACAAAACCCATACAAATTCCAAACTTTTCCGTACAATACCCAAACTCTACCCAAACAAAATTGTTTGACGTAGATTAGCATTGACAAGTATTGAAAATACCGCTACAAAAAATATCTCTCACTTAGTAGCCACGAGAAATGCAAAAGTAAACCCTTTTCCACAAAAGTTTTACATAACTTTGACATAAGGGGTAAAAAAGCAAACAAATTTGTGGCAACGTAAAAAATCGGGCAATCGCGGAAAGCCTGCGCGCGATGCCCGATTTAGTTGCCACTTTGCAATAGTTGTTTTAGTTATGTCTAGTCGGTGTGGCGGGTGCTTGACGGCGAGCGTAGCGAAGCCGCTTGTTATATCAAGCACCCGCCACAGTGCCAAAAATGGTAGATTTTATGGATGCAAAACCAAAAGTGCATCCAAAATATATTTAATTAATAATCATAATTTCTTGATATTTCAAGTAAAATATGCTACAATGTCCAAAAAGTATAGTAGTTTTGTTGCATAAGGAGATAATAATGGATGTAGCGTTGACATCTACTGCGATTTTAAAAAAGTTGAATTTAAGCCGGTCAACTTTTTACTATCTGCTTAAAAACAATTTAATACAAATTTCTACGACAGACAATGGGAGATATGTGTGGAGCGAGGAAACAAGTGAATATCTTATAAAAACACTTCAATCTCGCAGACAAGAAGTGAAGACTGAAGTTATAGAATCTAAAACAACAAAAATTAATAATCGTAGATATTTGGGGAATAAATATAAGTTACTAGATTTTATTATGTCAACTGTGCAAAGAGAATGTACTGGAATTAATACTGTTGCTGATATTTTTGCAGGTACTGGTTCAGTTGCCTCTGCATTTTTAGATAAAAAACTAATAACTAATGACCTACTATATTTCAATTATATTTGTCATATTGCTTGGTTTGGTGCTGAACAATACGAAAGAGAAAAAATTGAAAATTTAATTTGCTATTATAACGCTGTTCAGCCTGAACAAGACAATTATATGTCGCTTAATTTTTCAAATACCTTTTTCTCTCGTGAAGATTGTCTCAAAATAGGCTTTATTAGAGATGATATTGAGCAAAAACATAAAGAAGGAAAGATTAACTACAGAGAACGAGCAATTCTTATAACATCATTGCTTTATGCTATGGATAGAATAGCAAACACTTGTGGACACTATGATGCATACATTAAAGGCGCAAGTTTTGAAAGACATCTAGAACTTGCAGTGCCACTTGCAAGCAATAACAATAACGAGAATAATCAATGTTATAATGAAGATGCTAATCATTTGGTAGAACGAATCGAAGCTGATTTGGTATATATAGATCCTCCCTATAATTCACGTCAATACTGCGATGCCTATCATCTTTTAGAGAATGTAGCGAGATGGGAAAAACCCAATGTATCGGGTATTGCTCTTAAGATGGATAGAAGTAAATTAAAAAGTGATTACTGCACATCATATGCTACTAAGGCATTTGAAGAATTGATTGCTAAAATTAAAGCAAAATATATCCTTCTCTCCTACAATAATATGGCAGAAAAAGGGAATAGTAGATCTAATGCCAAAATAAGTGATGAGGATATTATTCGGATACTTTCAAGGAAAGGGAAAGTAAAGATTTTTTCTGAAAGTTACAAAGCATTTAGCGCAGGCAAATCTGATATTAAGGATAACGAAGAACGTTTATTTCTCTGCGAGTGCTATGATTATCAACAACGAGAGTTAATACAATCTCCTCTAAATTATACGGGGGGCAAATATAAATTATTATCTCAAATACTTCCGCATTTTCCGCAAGATATAGATTGTTTTGTTGACTTATTCTGTGGCGGCGGCAACGTTGGCATTAATGCAAAATGTAATAAAGTAATTTTCAATGATAATAATTCATTGTTGCGATATATGTTTGGTACTTTCAAAAATATGGATAAGCAAGCGACTTTTGAGATTATAGAAGGCACTATTGAAAAATACGGTTTATCTAATACATATAAAAACGGATATGAATATTACGGTTGCAATAGTTCCGATGGACTTGCAAAATATAATAGTCAAGCGTATTTGAAGTTGAGAGATGACTTTAACCACACAACGAGTGTCGATTATAAATACTATATTACGCTATACGTTTTAATTGTCTATGCATTCAACAATCAAATACGGTTTAACCGCAAAGGCGAATTTAACTTACCGCCTGGAAAGAGAGATTTCAACAGTAAGATGAGAGAAAAACTTTCCTCTTTTATCGATAGATTAAAAAGCGGCGACTATAAGTTTGAAAGTTGCGACTTCCGAGGTTTACCAAACGACGATTGGGATGAAAAAGCTTTTGTATATGCCGATCCCCCTTATCTTATAACTTGTGCAACATATAACGAGCAAGATGGTTGGAATGAGGCGTTAGAAAGAGAACTGCTACAATATTTGGATAATCTACACGAGCGTGGAATACGATTTGCACTATCCAATGTACTTACTTCAAAAGGAAAAACAAATCATATTCTTATGGATTGGGTAAACGCAAACATTGGACGGTATCGAGTCATCTATCTCGACTACACTTATTCCAATTCAAACTACCAAACAAAAGACAGAACTTCAAAAACAGACGAAGTTTTAATTGTGAATTATTAAGGAGAAAAACATGCCTGCATACAAAAGCTATTGCTGGTCGCTTGGAACGACAAGTTTTAGGATGGTGGAATTTAATAGAAAGATTGAGGAACAGTTAAAACTTCTCAATGAGTTTTGGCACACACCCGAATATGCCAACGAGAATTGGAGTTCAAACAACGCCATACAAACTGCATATTATAATTTTATTAGAGAACAAGGCTTTATTGAAGAAAAAGAAGCTCCACGAAAAGATAAAGACGCAAGGCAAAAGACTTCGGGCTTAGTTGATTTGGGTATAATTGACAATGAACGTCGACTGACCGATGCTGGTCGTGCACTTCTTGCTATCGCCGAAAGCGGAAACTTTTCAAGGGACAATATCCTTCGTATTCCCGCCGACAGTTATATCTATTTCAAGCAACTATTGAAATTATCTTGCCCTTTTGAAACCAATAATGTCCGCCCATATATGGTGTTGTCATATATATTGTCTGAAATCGGCGAAATCAACAAATCGGAATTCACATATCTTTTACCTCTTGCTATAAATAAGGAGAAAACCGAGCGCATCGTGAACTATATCAAAGCAATAAGGAGCAACAATGCTACAATAGACGATGCGATTGTTTCTGTAATTTCTGAAATGAAAAACTATCAGGAAGCAAAAAAAATACTCACTGAATCTTCCGTGATTGATGATGCTCTTATTCAAGAAATAGGAATGAATCGAAAAAGTCGAACTTATGACATACCCTATACGAAGTTGTATCATACTTTACGAATTTTCAATGCCACTCCTAATGATGAGTCAGCAATAGATTTATTTAACGCTGTTGATAAAATTTCTGGTAAAGCGCGCACTTATTGGAAGATGTACCTGTTTAATTCCGTTTCTCGGTATACACTTGAAAAGACAGGAATTAGAAATGTTAAGAGGAATAAAGCAATTTTAACGATAGAGGATGAGATTTCTTTCAAAGAAGAATTCTTTAAACTTTTACACCTCTTTAAAGCAAAGAGTTTACTCGATGACTATTATGATTTGAATAAACGCTACTTTAAGACAAGCGATACTATTATTTTTCAAGATGATAAGGTCAGGTTCGATATTATACCGAATTGCTATTTCGCTTTGGTAAAGGATTCACTGTTAGATATGGCATTCTCAGAATCTAATAATTTAGAGTTGAATTGTGATCTATCGGTGATTGGACCAGCTTTTGCCGTTAATCAAAAACAGATATTCAATAAAGCGGAAGAATTATACGGAGTACAAGTCCGTAGCATAATAGACATTCAAGACTTTGTTGAAAGAGATAGATATGACCGCTTAAATCAAATGATCGATACTCGCTTTACAGACGATGTCCTTATTGATCTGATGACAATGTTTGAAAATCGCAATGATGATGATATTCAATCTATCGTTACTAATAATGCCGATGTGCCTACCATCTTTGAGTATGTTCTTGCCATTGTGTGGTATAAAATTTCGGGTAGACAAGGAAAAGTTCTCGAATATATGAATTTGTCATTGGACGCCGACTTGCTTCCCATTACACATGCTACTGGCGGACATGAAGATATTACATACAAGTACTCTGCAACGACAAACTATCCCGCCCATACTCTATTGATAGAGATGACATTAGCAAGCAAGACTAATCAGCGCCGTATGGAAATGGAACCAGTTTCAAGGCACTTAGGCGATTATATGCTTGCTCATCGTGATGGGGAATCTTACTGTTTATTCGCTACAACCTTTCTTCACGTTAATGTTACATCTGATTTCAGAAGCAGAAAGACCACGCCCTATTACTCAATGGATGGCTCAGAATGTGTGGACGGAATGAAGATTATTCCTTTCCAAACCAGTGAGATTAAGACGATAATAAAAAAACAAATAACCTACGCGCAACTGTACCATATCTTTGAACAAGCATACCAATCCAATGTTGCGCCGAACATGTGGTATCAACAAGAAATAATTGAGAAAATATAGAATGGAGTATTAAAATGGATATTAAACCTTATGACAAAACTATTAGAGATTTATTAAACTCAAAGCGACAATTTGTTATTCCAAGATTTCAACGTGAATATTCTTGGGATAAAAAGAATTATAAAGAATTTTTTGAAGATATGATTGGTAATCTTTCAGAAAAAAATGGAAATATTGTTGCCAATCCTTATTTTTTGGGAACAATGCTTTTTATTGGAAATTTTACAGAGGGAACAGATGCTGAGATCCAAGTTGTAGATGGGCAACAAAGATTAACTACTATTACAATTTTGTTTTCTGCAATGTCAGATGTTTTGAAAAAACTAGGTGAGGATACACTTTCCGACTTATTATTTAGATATATAATGACAAAAGATGACAACGATAAAGAAGTTCGAATATTAAAAAGTAATACCCACTATCCATATTTTGCATATTTTATTCAAGATAAAAATAAAGCAGTTAAACAGGAACCTTCTAGCGAAGAAGAAATTTGCATTAAAGAAACCTATGATTATTTCATTTCTGTATTAACTGAGAAGAAACTAAAATTACTATTACAAAAAACATTAGGGAAAGAGTTTGTAGATGGTTTGTCTATAATTGAAATAATTAAAGCGTTAAGAGATCAAATTCTTAATACTATATTTATTTCAATTTCAACAAGCAATGAAGATCAAGCCAATAAAATTTTTGAAATTCTCAATGCAAAAGGGAAAAAATTAGCCCATATCGATTTGGTGAAAAATAGAATATTTGAAGTGCTATCAGAAACTGAGCCAGCAGATTTAGCTGAGGAACAATGGAAGAAACTCAAAACTATTTTGTATTCTAGACGGGAATCAATAGGGCTAGCTACGTTCTATCGCCACTATTGGATATCTAAATACAAAAAAAGTAGTGAAGGCAAATTGTATGATGATTTTCTTTCAACAAAAATTTGTTCAACCAAAGAAAAATGTAAAAACTTTCTCAATGATATGATTAGAAATGCCATATATTATAAGCAGATAACGTGTCCAAATAGAGATGACCACTCCAATAGAAAAGAATACTACTGGCTTGTTCAAAGTTTGAATGTTATTAATAATTATTTTGGTATAGTTCAAACAAGAATTGCACTTTTAGCTTTATTTGATTTAAAAAATCGTGATTTAATCAGTGCAAATAGATTCAAGACTACAGTAAAATATCTAGAAGGATTTCATTTTGCTTATAGTGCTGTGCTGTCTGGACGAGCAAACAAATTTGAAAAAATTTATTCAAATTTTGCAATAGAGGTAAGAAAGTGCACAGATAAAGCATCAGTTGAAAGAATTATTGATACAAAATTGATCGAACCATTAAACAAAATTTATCCTTCTTGGGATGATTTCCGTACAAATTTTGTTACATTAACTTATCAGAAAAAACCAAATCCAAAAAATACAAAAACTAAATATGCCATAAATATGCTTAATTGCTATTTTTCTAAAAATGAATTGTTTGATGATGAAGGCAGTGTTGAACACATTAATCCAGAAAATGATGATACCATTTCGATAGGAAATCTAATACTATTAGAAGTAGGAATCAATAATGAGGCTGATGAAAGAGAGTATAATGATAAAATTGAGTTTTATAAGAAGTCAAAATATGAATGGATGAAACAATTTTTAGACAAAAATCCTACATTTTCAAAAAGTAATATTAATGATAGAGCAATTGAAATTGCCGAATTATATTATACTAAAATTTTAGGGAAAAGCATTGAATAGATGTTGGTACTACATAGATAGAGCGCAATCTTATGCGTACGATGAATATGGTAAAGCAAGACAAATAACATTTACTTTTACAAAATCTAATAGTTCGATTTACGCACTTAGTGGCTCACCAATCGGGACTCAACTGAACCCATAAAAGAGTATGGTTGAGTTCTTTTTTATACCATTTTAGATAAATAGTTGCATTTGGTAAGAAATATTTTTTAATTTTCCACCAAATGTATGGCAATCGATTTTAACTGAATAGTTTGTTGTATAGAAAATGAAATCCCGATGGTCATCTGTACCATCGGGATTATCTGTGTATTTACAATGTATATTTATTTTATCATTATATAATATTACTTTTTCTATAAAGTAGTCTAACATTAGTTTCGGTTGCAATTTTATTGATGACTTCAAATATTTGTTCTTTTGTCAAAGCAGTTTCCGCTCGCGACTTTTCTATTGCGATTTTTATATTTAATTCATTATTCCATGCACGTTTATTACAGTCTTTTAGCATTTTCTGAAATGCCACTCTATTGTCATTTGTACCCGTTGTAGCTCTATCTATATATGTGTCTACAATTAAGATATCATTCCGTTCTGCATATTCATTACAAGTTCTTAATTGTCCCTCAATAGACTGCTTTGTTTGTTTATCGCAAGAATATCTTGCATAGATGACTGCGTTTTACATTGTGATTTGCTCATTTGCGCTGTCTGCTTGGTGTGCGGACTGCGGCTTAAAAATTTTGTTATTCGCTTGTGCTTACCGTCTTAACCCGCAAAAAATGCCACCCCCAGACGGTAAGCACAAGCGAATAACAAAACTATACAATTCTTACGGAAAAGAATATAAAACCTCACGTTGATTTTATCACGAATAGAACAAGATAATTTATCGCAATACGCTAAAATAAGTCGTATTTTGTAATCAGCCTATAATGTTTTTAATCTGCCGTATGTGATAATAAAAATTATCTTTGCGTACACCTAAAACTTTCATAGCCTCTGCCGACGAAATGCGTTTATGAATATAATCTGTTGCAATACTCAAAAACTCCGTTGAATACTGCCGTTTTGGTCTGCCGAATTTAACGCCGTTTTGCTTGGCAAGTCTTATTCCGTCCGCTTGTCGTTCGCGTATGTTCGCCCGCTCGTTCTCGGCAACGAAAGATAAAACTTGCAAAACAATATCAGATATAAACTTACCTACAAGCGTATCGGCTTTCGTTCGGGTGTCTAAAATGGGCATATCTAACACTAAAATGTCCGCGCCGATAGTATTTGTAATATACGCCCATTCCGCTATAATTTGGTCGTAATTGCGCCCCAAACGGTCAATAGATTTAATCACAAGCAAGTCGCCGCTTTTTAATTTTTTAATCAGTTTTTTATACTCTTTTCGTTCAAAGTCCTTGCCGCTTTTCTTGTCCGAGAATATGCGGCTTTTTTCAATTCCGTACTCTGAAAATGCGGCGATTTGCCGCTGTAAATTTTGGTCGCGTGCGGAAACGCGGGCGTAACCGTATGTGTTCATACAAAAAAATACTCCTTTCGTTTCCTTATAGAATAACAAAAAAGCGCGGTTCGGTTTACCGTTCCGCGCCTATATTCGACATAACAA
>CATJCJ010000176.1 GCA_949738935.1 uncultured Eubacteriales bacterium
AAGCATTACAGCTTTCTGTGGGAAATTATAATCAGAATGATGTCCCGGCATTATAACGGCACTTTGTTCTGTATCAAATTCCAATATAGGTATCTCATTCTTGAATATTGGCATATTAGATTCCCCCTTTACATACTTTAATTTCTCAAAGCAGCGAGTCAAATGGAGATTCGCTTCTATTTTTTGTATGATTTATAATGTGGATTCCCGGAATTGTTTTCCCAAAAAAATTCTATTCCATGCTCCCGAATTTGTTGATTTCCTTTTAACCATTGCATATATACTTGTTCTTCAAACAATTCTTCCGTTTTTTTACAAGGAAATTCATCACATTCCCCACAAAAATCAATGTCATGATTTTTTGTACACTCAAGCAAAAAGCATCCTTTAATGCTGCATCTATTGTGTTCTGTACTGCGGCAACCTGAACAACGACCGGCGCTATACATGTGGAGCACTTCCTCAAAGTTTCTATAATTTTCTACAGTATCTGGAATATGCTTCTCGTAAAATTCTTTCATGCCATCTAAATATTTTAATAATATTTTAGAATACTCACAAATCACCCCATTACAATATGCGGAACAGGTGTGACACATTAAGGAACAAGGAGCAACCTTTTTTTTAATTTCATTCCGTTCCATCTTTGGATTCCTTTCACAAACTGCGATTTGACTCTTACAATAACATTAAGTATACCATGCCATTGAATATAATTCCACATTTTATTTAGACGGGATGCGGATTATTTTTTTAATATGAAAGGATGGCGCGTCAAGAGCATATGCGTAGCTGCGGAAGGAAATGGTATTAAAAGAAGACGGTTTATACTTGACATGAAAGATGGTAGTATGTTAAGATGCGAACAATTAAATGTTAGGAGGACGTTTATGTTAAGCATTGTGGGAATGGAGAAAACGGTAAAATAAATATTGCAAGGGTAACTTTAGTTTTATGCTAGAAGCCTGCCCGTCTGTTGATGGTTTGAGCTGTCAACATTTTTGCCTTACAACTGCTTAATATTGTGGTATATATTTTGGGAAATGATATAAGCATGGCGGGATGGTCATGTTTTTTATCTATTAAAAAGTAACGTATATGGATAAGTTATGTATCGAGAAAGACCGTGGTATTTTGCTCTCAGGGCTGTCGCGGTCTTTTTGTATACACGGGCGTCTGGATGAGAAGGCGGAAGGGATTGCAAAGCAGAATAGGGGAAATGAATTTGCAGAAAGCCGTTTACGGAATAAGTGTTGTCGTATTGTTTTTTGTTACGACTGCTGTTATGTGGAAACAGGGGTTAAAGCATTATAATAGCGCAAGCTTGTAGGAAAGGGTCCTGCAATTCAAATTGGAAGGAGAGATGAGATTATGAATAGCACGAAATTAATACCGGGTTCGGTAACGCCTCTTGGCGCGTTATACGATAAAGAAAAAAGGGTAATGGTATTTATTGATAAGGAGTTTATTGAATCGTCAAATGTTATAGAGGTTTATCCGAATGAAAATACAGCGACGGTGTGGTTAAAGACAGAGGATTTAATTCGTATCATAAGAGAACATAAAATTGCGATGCTTCTCAAATAAGTTTCTGAAATGCTGGGGATCGAGAAAATTTCTTGAAACGTTTTGGCCCTGATTTCTGTCTAATATATGAACGTTCAAAAATAAGGCCAGGAGGTGAGATGAATCGTGAAAAAGCTTGTTAAACGGGCACAAGGCGGGGATGCAGATGCATTTGTACAGCTTATGGAGGAAAACAGGCAGAGTATGTATAAAGTGGCAGTCTGCTATGTAAACAATCCAGAAGATGCGGCGGACATCATGCAGGATACGATGCTGGCGGCATTTGAAAAGATACAGGATTTGAAAGAACCTGGATATTTCAGAACGTGGCTGACGCGGATCCTGATAAATAAGTGTAAAGATTTTCTGGATAAACGAAGCTGGGAAGTTGCCTTTGATGAAATACCGGAGAAAGCATGTAGTGACACGTCGCTTGACCATTTGATGTATGAGGAACTTATACAGGCGGTGGATGAGCAGTACCG
>CATJCJ010000177.1 GCA_949738935.1 uncultured Eubacteriales bacterium
ATATTCTGGATTATCCCAATTAAGAAGCATAGTCATATCCGCAATTATCACGTCAAGCCCTTGTTCTAAATCAGGATTTATATTCATTTTTCTTGCCTGTTCTTTAATGTCAAAGTCTGTTTCTCCGCCCATTACCCAATCAGCGGAAGGAAAAAAATCAAGAGGCAGATTATTTATATCCGTTTTAACAGGTTTAGCTTTTTTCCAATACACAAGTTTTTTAAGACGTTGATTGATATAATCCTCCGCTTTTATATAAGCGTATACGTTTGCTCTTAAAACCTCCGACTCATAGTAATTTATTATTCTTTCCTCGTCAAGGATAAGGTCTTTATAAGTCCTTGTAATAGGGAATACCTTTGTTCGCAAATCCTCTTTGCCAAACATTTGAACCTTCTTACCATTCCATATGGCTATTTGTCCATATCTAAAACCTGATTTCCAAGAGGTACTGTCAACAGTGTAAAAAGGCAATTCAGGGAGCATAGATGTTCTTGTCATTCCAAAACCGTGGACTAAAGTATTATATTTTTCCGCTATTCTTAATCTGCTTTTATACTCAGCCATTTCTATAGAAACACCTTCTGTATTCACAGAAGAAAAACCAACATAGGGGTATCTTTTACAATAATAATCCCAATCGTGATAAGAATTTTGGTGCCAGACAAAGCAAACAGGTATTCCTGTTCTAAGCATAAAAGGCTCAAAATATTGTTCATTCCACCTACTTACTGTTTTGGGACTCACCATATTCTCAAAATCACAATTAACAATAGTAAATACAAGGTCCTTATTTTTTTCAGCCCACTTTATATATTTAACGACGTGTTCTTCCCATTCTTCTTCCGAAATCTCACAATACTTAGGGTCATTTTGATATGTGTGAGCGCCGCTGTCAATAAAAAGGCTAATACCTGAATAGTCAGAAAAACTTAAATGGCGTGTTCTTATATAATGATAGGACATAAGAAAATTTCTTATACCCATACCATAACAACCATCAAAATAAGTGCTGTTTTCAACGCCTGAATAGAATATAGAAAAGTCTCTTGAATAATCCATTACAGACTCTAAAGAGGCATACTTAGGCTTGTCATTTTTTATAGGAGTTGTTTTTCTTTTAAATTTTATCAATACAACCACCTCTTGAAATTAATATCTCTGTTTTTAAATCTTCTATAAATTTTTTAATACCTAAAATGTCACATTTATTTAAAGAAGTAATTTTATCATATGTAACTTTATTAAAGGGTTCAATAGTAATAGAACCGCAATACTCATCTATTCTTTTAAATTGTTCAATTATTAAATCAGCGCCGCCGTATCTGAAATTACTTCCCGAAGTCAACATAAGACCTAAAACCTTATTTCTAAGGTCACAGCCTATAAGACGTTCAAGTACCTTTTGCAATTCAGAATTAAGACTAAAGAAGTAAATAGGTCCCGCGAAAATAAAAGCGTCATAAGAAGTATCCTTTAAATAATCAGACAGTAAATCAGTATGAATACAAATCTCTTTATTTATACAATTTCTACAACCTACACACTTCTCAATCTCAGAAGTCCTAAGTGTCTTTACCTCTATATTCTCAGCTAATGCTTGCCTTATAAATTCGGTTACAAGTTTATAAGTGTTTGTATTTTCCTCTCTTGAATTAAACACTAATACTTTCATTCCCTACCCTCCACATAGTTAAAAACCGTCACTGTTTCACAAGGACTTTCTGCGCCTCTCATAGTTACGCAAGTATGTTCTGCCGATACTTTTATAGAAAGTTTCTTTGGTTTCAGACACTTTACAAGATATTTACCCACATCATCTGTAAGTCTTTCTTGTACTTGTGGTCTTTGACTAAAAAATTTAATTATCCTTGGAATTTTTGAAAGACCTATAATCGTCTTATCGGGAATATAAGTAATAGAGAAAGTCCCCATAAAAGGCAGCCAATGATGTTCACATATAGAGTAAAAAGGAACCTTAACTGAGACAGGGTTATTATTTTCGGCAGGAAAAAGAGTTATTCTTGGTCCTAAATCTTCTGTTTCCAAATTTCTTTCCTTAAATATCTCATCAAAATACATTTTTGCAATTCTTTTGGGAGTATCTATATTGTTTGCTGTTTCTTTAATTTCTAAAAGGTTCATTATCTCTTTAATGTGCCCTGCAATTTCATCTTTAATATCTTTAGTATTCTTCAAAGTTATCACCTCATTAATTTCTTAATTAAAAAACCTCACTGTAAATAATATAGTGAGGTTTTTTTTGAGCATAGTTATTGCCTATTCAGTATTAGCAACCTTTCTCGCTCTATTTCTTACCGCAGAAGCAAGAGTTCTTCCTCTTGTTCTTCTATTGCCGTTACGGTCCGTTTTAAGCTGATTAACAGCTTCTCTTCTTTGTGTGGCATTAGGAGCTTTAGAGCCACCGCCTGATTCTGCGCAGGCTTTCAATACAAAAATATTTTTCATATCAAAACCCCCTTTCTATACTTAGATTTAACAAGTTTATGTACCAAAGGAGAAGTATAAAAAACCCTTAATACCCTTAAAGTATATCTAAATATCGTTATCTGTCAAGTGGTTTACACGCGCAACCATAAAATTTTATACAACCTTCCTTATTAGTCCAACTTCTATTGTATTGTATATTTAACTCCTTACCTCTTCTTATCAAATCTATTATTGAGAAGTCACGAATATTTCCCGCAGATATTTTATCATAATTCACTTGTGATACTTCTGTTCCGCAGCCTAATATATAACCATCAGGGGTAACAGTTATTTGGTTTAGATACCTATTACAAAATATTTCAGGAATTATGCGTAAATTTCCAACAGCGGTAAACAAATTATTTATACTATCCTCAACAGCAATACTTAAATCAAGAAATGGGTAATTAAAAAGTTCATAAGTATAATGAACATTTAAAGCCAAATCTATTTTTATAGGTAAATCTTTAACAAGCAATAAAGAATCGTAAGTCATATTCAAGTTATAAGGACTTAACTTCACAAGGTCTTTTCCATTACCTACATACTGTATATTCCTTATATAAAACTCTTTTATTCCGTATATTTTATATAAATAGTCAATAATTTTATCAATTTTATAATAATTTTCAGTGTGTAAATCTATAAAAACCTGACAAGGTATTTTATAGAATTTTACCGCTTCTAAAGCCTTAACTGTGCTAACATTTCTTACTCCTTGTGTATCACATACATCATCAACACTTAAAAATACCTTTTTAAATCCTAATTCTTTTATCCTTTGAGCATATAGAGGAAGTGTTATTCCATTAGTTACAACCTCATAAGTAACTTTATTTGAATAATGTTCTTTTAAGTAACTAACAAAATTAAAAATTCTATCATTAATAAGAGGCTCTTTTCCCGAAAAATGATAATTGGTTATACCAATATCAACACATTCATCAAGAACCTTAAAGTACTCCTCATCAGTAAGGGGTCTGTCAATCATATCTTTAAAGCCATAAAAACAATGTTTACAGTTAAGCTGACAAGAATTATTTATTAATATCCTTGCCTCTGATATATAGCTTTCTCTTACATCTTTTTGAAATTCAAAACTATTGACACCGCTATTACTCCAAGACTTTAGAATATGATTATTTTCACATAAACTTAAAATTTCGTTAGTTTCCTTGCAATCAGGACAACCTTTACAATCAAGTGTATTACAAGAATAAAACTCTTCTCTTTTTATGTCATTATTAAATACGTAGGGTATTAGGTCTATCTTATTACAATCAGAAAAAGGTGTAATAAATTCTATACTGCTTAATTTTGCGATACTTTTAATATGACACAAAAATTCCTTTGAGGTATCTATATAACCCTGTGATTTTAATATAGCAGAATATACCTTTGAACAATTAAGACTTTTCGCAATAGATAAGGCATAAGAAAAAAATATCATATTCCTATATTCAAGTTCCACACTCTCATTATTCTTATATTGTTGATTTTTATAAAACTCACTGTTAGTCCATAAAAAAGTCGGTAATTTAATCTCCTTAAACTTATAATTAAGTTTACTGCAAACTTTTTCGGCACAAACTCTTTCTTTAGCACAAGCAAGCTGATTATAATTAAAGAAAAGACCCAAAATTTCAGCATTAGGATTTTCCTCTTTCAAATAATGAGCAAGAACCACACTGTCAAAACCACCACTATTTAAAAACAATATATTCATTTAATCATTTCCTCGTATTAGATTTTCTTCCAGTCGGTGTTTCTGTTACTTTTCCGTTAAGTTGTAAATACATTCCGCATTTCGTACAGCGGCATCTCCCAGCTACATAAGACCAATTATGTTTACATTTAATCATAATATTATTTTACCTCCAAAACTTTGTGCATTTGTATCTGTACTCTTGCGTTTAATTTATCCTCATAAATCCAATTAACAAGCTCAGAACCAATAACAGGCTTATTGTCAATAAATACGGGACTAAAAAGAAATTTTGCCTTTGTAGGATAATTAAGTATTATTTTTTTAGCATACTCGTAATCTTTCTTATCCTTAATTACAAATTTCACCTCGTCTTTTCTTTTTAACATCAACAAGTTATTAAGCACATTTTTCGAGGAAACCCCACTGCTTGGGCATTTAATATCCATAACGTATTTAAAACTTCTGTTATAACTATCTTCTTCAATAGAAACACAGCCGCTTGTTTCAATAGACACCTCGTATCCCGCCGAGACAAGACCGTAAATAAGTGTATAAACATCTCCCTGCAATAAAGGCTCCCCACCGGTAATACAAACATAGTTAATAATATCTTTGTTTTCACGCCTTATAAGTGTCAAAAGATTTTCTATTGATATTTTATGCTTATTTTTCCTTACTGTTTGAGGTTGGTCGCAATAAGAGCAACCTATATTACAACCAAATAATCTTACAAAGATACACATACGTCCTGCGTCTGTTCCTTCTCCTTGTATACTGTGGAATACTTCATCATAATATAACATTTACCTATTCACCCCTATACTCCGCATAACTATCCTCTGTTTCCCAAAGTTTGACGCTTTCAAGTTTTGTTTCTAAATCAGCATTAAGGAGGTTATCTTCTTGTATGACCTTATCTATTTGATTAAAAATACCTACTGCCATATGCTCCGCTGTTGGCTCTACATATAAGTTATTCAAATAATTATGGTCGTGACTTGAAATAATAAGAGCGTGTACAATTCCTTTAAGGTCGGCAAAATCCATAACAAACCTCTTATTTTTATTCACATTTCCTGAAATAGTAACTTCTAATTTATAGCTATGACCGTGAAGATTTGAACATTTACCTGCATATTTATCTAACCTATGACAAGCCTCAAAAGTAAACCTTTTTGTTATATAAACTTTACTCATTAATTAAAATCTCCTTTTCGTGTTATTTATATTTTTATTGTAAAATAACTTTTGCTACCATAACTGTTTTAGTTTCCTCATTATCGTTAATAGTATCAAAACCTGGTTTAACTAAAAGGTCTTTTCCAGAAACAGCTACTTGACCTCTTGCTATTGCAAGTGCCTTATACATTTGATTTACTGCTCCCGCTCCTATTGCTCTAACAGTAATCTCTTTCCCCTCTTTAATAAGACAGCTTCCAATACTTGCGGCAAGAGTTTTAACAGGAGTAGTGCTTTTAACTTTAAAATTGTAAGAATTATTCATTATTCATTACCTCTCTTTCTGAATTAAAAATATGTGCTTTAACATTTTTAAAAGAAATATACCCATAAGCTCTGTTATCGTGACTTATTTTTTTGTTATCTCCTTCAAAAAAGTATTTTCCGTTTTTATCTTCATCAATCTTTTTATAACTATTCGTCCCTCAGGTGACTTATAAGCATAAACATCATTAACCCTCATCTGAGACTTAAATAAAACTCTTATACTGAATAAAAACTTACCGTCTTTATAAGTAGGATACATACTGTCTCCAATAACTAAAATCACAGGAAACAAGAAATAAAAAACAAGTAAAAGAGGAAAAACATTAAAAAGAAGTTTACCAATAAAAGTTAAGAAATTCATTTCTCTTGCTCCTTAATTATAAGTTCTTTAGGTATCAATGAAAAGAAGTCCTCTAAAGACATAGTTACATAATTTTTAGAGGTATTATGCTTATGGAAAATAACAATAGGCTTTTTACCTTCAGGGCAGTCATTTTCCGCTTGTTCAATCCATTTAGGCAAAACCCACGTTTGAGTGTTTTTACATTCAATATGTAGTAAAAATTCTTTATCGGAAGATAAAACTATATCTCCTCTAAATCCGTCAGCTTTTACTGACTTTTTAGCAAATCCTCCGCTTTGTGGTGTTCTTACAAGGTCTTCTTTATATACTTCTTTAAATTTTTTTGCTATATTACGCTCATAAGAACTGCCTTTTCGTTTACTTTTTCTGCCTCTTTTTATATTCTCCTCTTTTTTCTTTTCAATATTTTCTTTTCCTTTACCTGTTATTTTAAATTTCAAAGTATAAAACCCCTTTCGTATGAATTTAATATATTATTTGATTTATATGTAATATTATAATAATACCACTTTGAAAAATAAATTGCAAATGGGCAACAAAAAATAGAATTTGCCCGATAACAAATTCTATTTTATAAAAGTTTTTAAATACCTAATATAAAATTGTACTGCAACACCTAATGCTTGTTATAACCTCTCAATATAACAACAAGGCTACCTGATTTTATTTTTAAAAGTATACTATTAAATTCTGCTTTTGCCTTTTCATAGGTATCGAAATCACAAACATATCTATCTGTAGAATTAGTTTGATTAAATATCATTTGGCTGCCATTTACATAGAAATCTTCCATATTATCCATATTTACAGCAACATCATCTTCTTCTAAAAGTAAAAACATAAGTCATTCCTCCATATTTATATTTTCTTTATCAAGATATAATTTACTTCCAGTCGCGCCTGTTTGGTTCTGGTATTTACCATTGTAAGGACAATTACAATCCTTATCAAGCTGTACAAAGACAATTTGTGCTATTCTCATACCTTCTTTAATAGTAATAGGATTATCAGAACCATTAAACAATTCAAGAGTTATTTCACCACAAAAAGCAGGGTCAACCCAACCAGCGTTTTCAGCAAAGAGACCGAGTCTTCCGATAGATGAACGACCAGTAACAAAGCCGCCAATATTTGTAGGTAAAGTTATTTTCTCCTTTGTAATGGCAAGAATAAATTGTTTTGGAAGTATTGTAAATGCAGAAGCCTTTAAATCCTCATAATAGCAAGTGGTCGAACTCATAGAACGAGGTATCGCAAAGCTATTACCAAGAGTAAGGTCAATGCTCGCACACTCAATATTGATTTTATCGACTCCTTCAATTTTTAATATATTTTTATCAATCAAATTATGTATGGTCTCGTCTGACAATACCACTTTACTCACCTCCTACCTCTGTACTTTCTTCATTTTCATCATTGTCAGCATAATTATCCTCCAGACGAGAATGTATTACAATATCATTTATTCCTTGAAAATCTACTGTTAAAAGGGAAGCCTTGTAAGGTGTGGGTGATGTGTTTAAAGTGATACCTTTAGCCTCTCCTAAAGTTCCCAAAGATGGAAAATCTACAATTCCGCCTTTTATAACTATATCATCATTATAAGTGATAGTAACAATATCGTTTATGTATAAAGGAATAAATTCTTGTTCACTCTTTCCTGTGATACTGTAATTAGTTTTTTCAAGGATAATACCTTTTTTAGTAACCTCTACCATAATTATCTGCCTCCTACGTTATAATTTCTATTTTCAGTTTCAAAATCA
>CATJCJ010000178.1 GCA_949738935.1 uncultured Eubacteriales bacterium
ACTGCGAGGTGAGCCTCGATGCACTGAACTATCTCGGAAAACGCATGGACGGTATGGATCAATTGGAGCAAAAACAGTTTTTGGTGATTCTGTCGTGTGATAATTTGAATATCAATTGGGGCTTGAAAAACGTTATCAACCTTACATACAACCTTGCAAGGTTCACGCTGATTGAGGATACGGACGCTCCCGAAAAAATCGGTCTTACGCATATGCTCAATATTTGCGGCGCACTTTCGGAAGCTGAGTATAACGATTATGATTGGCTTGCTGACGAGGGCATGAAGGTGCTGGAATCCGGCAAAGGGATTGATACCGATTATGGAAAGCTGTATGTTAACGAGGAAATCCCCTTTGACGAGGTGTTTGACGGAAAAACCTTTCCTCCCTATTATTGCTCGCCAAATGCGGTGGCTGCCGTTGAAATAAGCTATGACGGATATATGGAGTCTATTGAATTACCCTGTGAAGATATTGCGATAAAAAAGGCGTTATTGCGGCTCGGTGCAGATAATATTTCGGATTGCGGAATAGAGGTTGATTCGTATGATCTTGACGGAAATTTGCTTGATAAGACTAAGAGCTTTGAGCAAAGCAAGGAGGTTTTCGGACTTAATAATCTGCTGAAGTCCGAGGATTTCAGTATTAAGCATGAGCCGCCCAAAAGTATATTTTATCGGGAAATGTCAAAGTGGCTGAGGGAAAACGAGTTTGAGTTTTCCGAAAAAGGCGGCTGTATGATAGTTTCCGTTGATGACGGTGCGGAGGCGAAAATATATAATAACGGGACTGTTGCGGCGCTTACCGAAAATGTTGGCGATGAATATCACGACATACTGCAGAATGCAAGAAATATTTACGAATATTGCTCGGTGTACGAAAAAGCCGCTCCGCTGAAAGCCGAACGTTTATCGGAGAATTATCGCTGCCTTGCCGAATTTAACGGAACTGTGCTTGCGGCAAAATATTCGGAGCAGTATGAGTTTGAATTTGTGACTTGGGATCGGACTTATGATGGTAAAGCTGTGTGTCAGGGGAATTATCACAATGATTATTTTTCAGCAAAGGAGGATTTCGCCGTAAGGTCGGGATTGGTGGAGAAGGAGCGGTTGTTCAGTGATGACGAGCTTTTGAAGTTGAACTGCTGTGTTGATTTCACATTGGAAAACGGCGAATATCTTGATTATGATGAGAAACAGGCGCTGACAAGGTTAAAAGAAAAAATCGAGGAAATTGCGCCTTACCCGTCCAATGATCAGGAGCAAACGCTGCAAAATTTGAGTATGTAAAGGAGATTTTAATGATCAGATTTATAATTGAGAAAGAAAATGTGAATATTGCTTTCGACGCACCTACGGACTTATTGTACGACCGTCTCGCATTTGTCAGAGTTGGGGATATTCCTATCAGCGGTACGGATATCGCCTCTGTTAAACTTATTCCGTGGGCGAATGTAAAGCTTGCAGAGGTGATTGCAAAACGTTTTTCCAACAGTGATAAAATATCCGAGGTCAATGCGCTGTGTGAAAAGGTTAAGCATCTGC
>CATJCJ010000179.1 GCA_949738935.1 uncultured Eubacteriales bacterium
ACAGTAAAAAGCGAACTTGGCAATGTTGAATTAAATATGCCCCGAGATAGAAAGGGAGAGTTTGAGCCACAGATTATACCTAAGCATAAGCGCAATATTACAGGTCTTGATGAAAAAGTTTTGTCACTCTACGCAAAAGGAATGACTACAACAGATATTAAAGAGCAGATAAAAGAATTATATGATGTAGAGATTTCAGCTGATACAGTATCAAATATTACAAACAGAATAATGCCGCTTGTAACAGAATGGCAAAACAGACCTTTGGAAAAAACGTATTCCTTTATATTTATGGACGCAATCCATTACAAAGTAAGAGAAGATAAGCAAATAGTTATTAAAGCCGCGTATGTTGTGCTTGGAGTAAATATGGACGGAGAAAAAGAAGTTCTTGGAATATGGATTGGAGCTAATGAATCAAGTAAATTCTGGCTCTCTGTGCTTAACGACCTAAAAAACAGAGGTATGGAGAAAGCTTTGATTTTCTGCGTAGATGGCTTAAAAGGCTTTAAGGAAGCAATAAACGCGGTATATCCGTTCGCTAAAATTCAAAAGTGTATCGTTCATCAGATAAGAGCAAGTATTAAATATATTCCTCATAAAGATAAAAAAGCCTTTGTGGCGGATTTAAAGAAAATTTACGGAGCCATTAACGAAGACGTCGCTACAAATGAACTTATCTCTTTAAAAGAAAAGTGGGGTTCAAAGTATCCTAACGCAGTTTCAAGCTGGGAGGACAACTGGGAAGATTTAATAACTTTCTTTGCTTTTCCTGATTTTATTAGAAAAATTATGTATACAACAAATGTAATTGAAAGTCTTAACAGCCAATTCAGAAAAGTAACTAAAAACAAAAAAATATTTCCAACTGACGATAGTTTATTGAAAATCCTTTATCTTGCTACAGAAAAAGTGGCAAAGAAATGGACACGAAAGTATCCGAATTGGGATTTGGTTATCAATCAATTGAAAATATTATTTGCTGAAATATTGGAGAAATCCGCTTAGCAAATATTCGGGACTCTGTCTTGAACCCTGAGGTTTATCGCTTTGGTTTTCCCGAAATATTTCGTATAAAACCACATAAACCGCCGGGGTCGCACCTCTGCGTTGCTCTATCCTGTTTATGTGAAAAAGCATAAATATTATTCCCATTATCGGGTAAAATATTCTTG
>CATJCJ010000180.1 GCA_949738935.1 uncultured Eubacteriales bacterium
CCGCCTAAACCTGTAAGTTCTAATTATTGTTTTGCGCTAAAAATTTTGCGAATTGTTATAAATACTAAGATTACCTCAATATTTTATTAATTATTAAAATATTTTGACCGTCCTTATATTCGTATTTTATATCGTCCATAATTTTCTTTGTCATATAAATACCTAATCCCCCTACTTGTCTTTCTTCAGCGGAAAGAGTAATATCTGGGTCTTTCTTTTCAAGAGGATTATATTTAATACCATTATCAATAAATTTTATGGAAATATTTTTAGGATTACCAGCCGAGTCAAAATATATAGCAACGTTTCCTATGTTATTGCCGTAAGCATAACGGGCGATATTTACAAATATTTCTTCAACCGCGATAGTAATCTGCATTTTTGCGTTGTCAGAACAATTATGTTTTTCAAGTTCATTGTCAACAAACGCAATAACATATTCTAAATTTTTAATTTCAGCGCTTACTTTAAATTTTTCCATAGTCAGTCCTCTTTTCCATTATATTTGATGCAAAGCATTGTAATATCGTCAAATTGAGGTGCGTTCTTTACAAAATTATCAATGTCAGATTTAACATCTTTAAGAATATTTTCAGGTGTTCTTCCATTCTTTTTATTAAGAGAGCTTAACATATTCTCTTTACCAAAAAAATTATTTTCATCATATGTAGCTTCAGGTACTCCATCTGTATAAAGGTATAAATAATCTCCCTTATTTAGTGTAAAAGTGTAATCCTTATATTTAATACCTTCCATTCCGCCTAATACAAATCCGTGTTTATCTTTATGAAGCTCAAATACACCATCAGTATTTGTAATTGCCGGATATTCATGTCCTGCATTTGCAGCCGTTACGACACCCGTACCGATATCTAAAATTCCAAACCATGCTGTCACAAACATATCCGCCAAATTGCTCGCGTAAAGTCTGTCATTGACAAATGCCAATATATCACTTGGCGTACCGCCAATCATTGCTCTGTCATTTAAAAGAATTTTTGATATCATCATAAAAAGTGCGGCTGGCACGCCTTTTCCTGATACATCAGCTATAACCATGGCAAAGTGTGTTTCATCAATAAAGAAAAAGTCGTAAAAATCTCCGCCTACCTCCTTAGCGGGAGTCATTGTAGCATAAATGTCTATTTCTTTTATATCAGGAAAAGCGGGAAATACATTTGGAATCATTCCGATTTGTATTTGTGTAGCAACGTTAAGTTCGGCGCTTATACGTTCCTTTTCAACTGTTATCGCTGTAAAATCATCAATATATTTTTTTAAAGAAGAAGCCATATTATTAAATTCGGCGGCAAGGTCACCTATTTCATCATTATTATATATTTTCGCGCGATAATCCAAGTTACCTTTGCTTATTACAGCTACATCCTTTCCAAGTGAAATAAGAGGTTCTGTAAACTGTCTGGAAAGTTTTTTTGATACAAAAAGTACAAGTATAATAATTACAATGAAGAAAACTATAAATAATATAATAGTTTTTATAATCTCAACATTCATATTATGTACAGGTTTAAGAACTGTATCTTGAGGAATAGAAAAACAAAGTTTCCAAGGCACCCTTGTAAGCAAAGTATAAGCGTAATAAGAGCCGTTATCAGATAATAAAATACCCTTTTTGCCCTCCATTATATTTTTTGCTAAGCTTTCTTCTATGTTAACGTTTTCATAAATATTGTTAAATGTTGTATTTTGTGAATTTTCTTCTTTATCTGTAATAATATTTCCGAAATTGTCAATCAAAAATGCCTCTGTTTTTTCTCCTAAATTAAGACTTATTACCGAGCGGTACAAATCAGATATAAGCATATCCATACATACAACACCGGCAAATTCATCATTTTCATCATAGAAAGGAGCGGCGCAGCTTATCATAAGACCTCTGCCATAAGAATCTCTGTAAACCTCTGTAAAAAAAACTGTATTCTTTTCTTTCGCGCCTTTATACCATATTGAGTCAAAATAATTGTAGTATGATTCAGTTTCGCCCTCGTCAAGCTCAGAGTAATTGTCATAAGAAATCATAAATCCACTTTCTGTGCCAATATATACGCTAGTAATTACGTCACTGTTTCTCATAACTATAGGTTTCCAGATTTGTTCCAAATTTCCCAAAAGCGATAATTCATTTTCCACATCCTCAAGCTTGATATTTCTTGAGGAAAACGTTCTTTGCATAGTAAGCTTATTTTTGTTTAATATATCCGGCGGCAACACCTGCCGCCTTATATAGGAGTTTGTATTTTTGTATAATTCATTTATGTAATCAGCAGAATTACTAATATAATCGGCATATTTTCCAAAATTTGAATCAGCGAAATCAGCCTTACTTATAAGAATATTGTTAATATTCAATCTCATTTGTTCAATTAATGTTTTACTGCTGTCATCTTTAATACGCATCATACCTATAATACTTACAGCGCTGTTTATTAT
Organism: uncultured Eubacteriales bacterium; assembly: GCA_949738935.1. GTDB lineage: Bacteria > Bacillota > Clostridia > Lachnospirales > CAG-274 > MGBC114079. Next base: position 2,452 of record CATJCJ010000180.1, read on the forward strand.
AAGCGAAAATACAGCGATAATCAAAACCATCGCTTGAACTCTTTGTTTTATATGCTGTCTTTTACCCTTCATATGATTTTCCCCCGGTTTTATAATACTTATTCTTTTCTGTTCTTATCTAAGAAAATATGGATTAATAATCTTTCATGGCTTTGGCTAATTTATTCATCTGTTTTGTCAAAGTTTTTCAATATAGCTATATAAAGCAAAAAAGTAACGCTGAAAGAACAAATAAAAAGGCAAAATATAAAAACATATGTGTTTTTTTAAGTTATGTTAATTCTTTTACAATATATTTTTCAAGAATAATATCCGGCTGATAAGATAATTTGGATTTTCTCAATCCCTCAATGCCCAAATCTTCTTCTCTGTTAATATATTTAAATTTCTCACAGCA
>CATJCJ010000181.1 GCA_949738935.1 uncultured Eubacteriales bacterium
GATAATGTTATATGTCACTCCTGTTTATGAAGGCGATTATGACACTGCCGATAATTTAAATAATGAGGAATACAAAGCCGCTTATGAGAGATATCTAAAAGCCGCTGAAAACAGAGGCGAAAAAGCTGTAAGTATGAATGTGTTTTTAAATACAGTTTTGGCTGTCGCTACCAAAATCCTAAGAAACAGAAATGATGTTAACGCTGACGTTTTTGAGTTCTTTACAGGCGATATGGACTCAACAAAAGACGTTATGGAGTATACCGATTACTTGTCTTTTGTCGGCGGAGAACCTCTTATGATAGCCAAACAGATATATGACAAAATATTTTCATACGCACTGTCCGGCGCTGATTCATGGGAAAAGTCACTGATAGACGACATTTTAGAAGAAGATGGTCTATTAGATAAGGAATCCGATGTAAGTAATGACAACAGCGATGATGTGGCGGACGCTATACTTAGTTTGGCGGATATCGCCTTAAGCCTTATTGATAAGGGCAAAATAGGAACTTCTGTCTCAAGAAATCTTTACTCAAATTCAGTAAAAAAGCTTCTAAAGAAGCTAAAAAAGAAGTTGTAAAAGATACTGTTTCTAAAACAGGAAAACAAGTCTTAAAAAATGAGATTAGCGAACATGCTAATAATAAAATTAAAAATATAGAAAATACTGATATTTTTATATCAGACCAAAAAATATATCAGATTGGAAAACATTTTAATAAACATGGACGTAATATGGGCTATAGCAATAAAAAAGAATATAATGAAGCCGCTATAAATTTTGCTAAAGAAAATAAATCTAATCCAAATGCTCAGATCTATGAGGGATTATGGAATGGCAAGGGTAATCAGAATGGAGATTTACAAATTGTAATAACATATAATAATAGATCTGTTATCATTAATAAGGAAAGCGGACAAATAATTGATTTTTATGATGGAACAGATTTTCTAGGCTTAATAAATTTACATAAAATTAGATAAAGGAGAATTTTTATGAAATATGGAAATATTATACCAGGAAAATGTATTGGAGAAGTTTATTTAGATATGAATATAAAACAAATATATGAAATTATAAGTATAAACAAAATTAGGGAATTACCAACACATTATCTTATTTATTCTGAAAATATAAAGATTTGGATAGACAAAAAAGAAGATAGAGTTACACAAATACTGGTCGAAAATGAGTTTAAGGGAAAATACAATGGATTTATTGGAATAGGTATAACACTAAAAGAAATACATGATAAACTTAACCTTAATTGGTATGAAAACCTTGACTGTTATTACCTGGAAGATACAAAAGGAATATGTTTTGAATTAGGAGATTCTGGTAATGATGAATATTGGGATGAAGAAACAGCACCTATAATATATATTTCAGTCTTTAAATAAAAATTATTATTAGAGTTTTTAGATATGCTTATAACCTATAAGGTATATAAAAAACGCAAAGTCAATAAATATCTAAAAGCTACTGAAAACAGAGGCGAAAAAGCTGTAAGTATGAATGTATTTTTAAATACAGTTTTGCCTGTCGCTACCAAAATTCTAAGAAATAGAGATGATGTTAACGCTGACGTTTTTGAGTTTTTTACAGGAGGTATGGACTCAACAAAAGACGTTATGGGGTATACCGATTATTTGTCTTTTGTCGGCGGAGAACCTCTTATGATTGCCAAACAGATATATGACAAAATATTTTCTTACGCGCTGTCCGGTGTTGATTTATGGGAAAAATCACTTATAGATGATGTTCTGGAAGAAGACGGACTGTTAGATAAAAAAGCTGGTATAAGTAATGACAACAGTGGTGATGTGGCGGACACTGTACTCAGTTTGGCGGATATCGCTTTAAGCCTTATTGATAAAGGCAAAATAGGAACTTCCGTCTCAAGAAATTTGTATTCATCCGCAAAAAAAGAATCTAAAGAAGCAATAAAAAAGGAAGTTGTTAAAGATACTGTTTCTGAAACAGGAAAACAAGTTTTGAAAAAAGAAACTAAAAAATTTGCTAAAAATATAACTGAAAAAACTGTAGAAGTCGCTAAAAACATTACCGAAGAAAATAAAAAAATAAAAAGAGTATATTAAATAGTACTCCAAAAGAAATTTCAAATATGACGAGTGATGAATTAAAAAATAATACTCCAAAAGGATGGTCATTTTCCGAACATAATGGAAGGATTCATATTAAAGATGAAAATGAGAATTACAGAGTTCGCATAGACCCACCAGATAAAATAGTAAATTATACTCATATACATATATTAGATGCAAACAAAAACTCATTAGATATAAATGGAAATATCGTTTCCAGAAAAGACTTGTTAGCTCATATACCATATAAATATTAGGAGGACTAGCTATGAAAATACAAAAAATACAGAAACAAATTGATAAAACTGAATATTGGGATATGGAAATATTAGATTTGAAAATTTCTTATTTTGGAGATGAGATAGAAATATTAGTTGATGACGAAGGGGAAGACTGTTGGAAAATAATATTTTTATCGTGCTATAAAGTCTATTATGAGACTGACGCAAACAGAAGAAATATTAATAATGTAAAATCTATGAAACGACCTCAGTTAGGTTATTTTGGTCAAAACATATCAGTTAGTCAAGTCAATACAGGAAGTTTTTATAAAATAACAATAAATTTGTCCATTATGGATATGATTATTGAATGTAAAGATGTTGAAATAAGCAGAATATCAAAAAGTGATTTGAATTTATTTTGGATGTAAATAACTTATCAATATAAGTTCTTTATAAGAGATACGGACTCATTAAAAGACGTTATGGAGTATACCGATTATTTGTCTTTTGTCGGCGGAGAACCTTTTATAATAGCCAAACAGATATATGACAAAATATTTTCTTACGCATTGTCCGGCGCTGATTCATGGGAAAAATCACTTATAGATGATGTTCTGGAAGAAGACGGACTGTTAGATAAAAAAGCTGGTATAAGTAATGACAACAGCGATGATGTGGCGGACGCTATACTTAGTTTGGCGGATATCGCCTTAAGCCTTATTGATAAGGGCAAA
>CATJCJ010000182.1 GCA_949738935.1 uncultured Eubacteriales bacterium
AAAAATAAAAAAGATGTTTCCGATGTTAAAAACAAAATCCTTTCGCTATATGCCAAAGGAGCCAGTCAGTGTGATATTTTGATATAATTAAAAATATATATTACGTAAAATTCAAAATAAATAGGAAATAAAACCATAACTATCTCCAAAAGATTTATTAAATATCGACAAAATAATTTTATTACCTTTCCTTTTATAGAGTTTTAACTCTATTTTAATGAATGCTCCGAAAAATTATTTTTCAGAGCATTCATTAATTTCACGATAATGATTAAACAGAAATATAACCACAGAAATATTTTCCATTATAACCTTTTGTAATTTTGCCGCTTGACGAATCAACTGTATATTTAACTTTTGCAACAGTATCCGGACCATAGTAATTTCCCGTATTACCCTCAATAACAGTTATTTCATTTCCAGATACTTTATAAACAATTCCAACGTGAAAACTACTGTTTGCTTTTGGAGAATTTGCGAAAAATATTACATCATTTTTCTTTATACTATTCAACGCTGAAGAACTCCACTTTTTATACGAATTGGAATTATTCTTCATATTATCGCAAGACGCCTCACATGATACTTTTTTTGTTGAAATTCCCGCTTGATTTGCACACCAGCTTACAAATGACGCACACCATGGTTCGCCGTTTGCCCCTGTAAATTTGCCATATTTCGTATAATCGCCTTTTCCTTTTCCATTTTTATTTGTACCTTGATAGCCAACTTCGTTTTCAGCAACATCAGCAAGAGCTTTTTTAGATTTGTTGTCATTTCCTTTTTTCTTAATATCACTTGTTTTAACCCAACCCATTTTATATTTTTTCTCACCCGAAATAGGATAAAGAATTTGAGTGTATTTTCCCTTTGAAGTTAATTTATAACAGACATCATCTTTTGAAACGCTACCAAAATTTGTTTTGCCATCGGAACGAATATATGTAGTTATTTTGTTTGCCTGTGTCCATTTTTCTGCCGCTTCTCTTTTTGATATATCACAGCTTGTAAATTCACTTCTTTTAAACCAAGCTGTCTTAGTGGTTTTGCCCGTTGGATATTTGACTTGTAAAGCGTTTCCACTTACTTTTAGTATTTGGCATTCATCTGTTGAACAATCAATATAACCGCCAGTCTTTTTCTTTAAATCATTTGCCGTATATGCGTAAACCTTGCCAGATGAGTTAAGTGTATAACAGGTTATTGATGAAATTGATGGTAAAGTAACTGCCGCAAACGTTTGTCCCACAAACGAAATTATAAAAATAATAGTTAAAAAATTTGATAATATTTTTCTTCTAGTTATCATTAAAAAAACCTCCTATTCCCAAGTGCTGAATGTAGAAACAGGGTCAACAGCTTTTCCTTTTTTATAAACCTCTATATGAATATGAGGTCCGCTAGCATTGCCTGTTGAACCTGTATAACCTATCAAATCCCCTTTTTTAACATTTTTTGTTTCAAGTGTTATAGTATTACATTTATAACTGCTTGCACTGCAAGGATAAGCTAACGATTCTTTATATGTAAGCGACACATTGTTAAATTTACTCATATGTGCGCATTTTACACTATATGTTCCATTACTTGATGTAAAAACAATATTATTGCCGTAGCTGGCAAGTTTTTTATGCTTTGTAGAATAGGATTGTCTAAACTCAACAGTTCCATCTGCCGGAGCATAAACAGCTGTTCCGGATTTTGCTTTATAATCACAGTAAATTTTATTTGTTTTTGTATTACTGCTTCTGGTTATATTTCCCTTTAAAGGATACAACAACCCCTTTGTTTCACCGTTATTATTAATGTCACCTGTTTTAACCCAACCCATTTTATATTTTTTCTCACCCGAAATAGGATAAATAATTTGAGTATATTTCCCTTTTGAAGTCAATTTATAGCAAATATCACCTGCTGAAACGCTGCCAAACGTATTTTTTCCATCTGAGCGTCTATATGTAGTTATTTTGCTTGACTGTGTCCATTTCTCCGTTGCCTCTCTTTTTGATATATCACAGCTTGTAAATTCACTTCTTTTAAACCAAGCTGTCTTAGTCGTTTTGCCCGTTGGATATTTAATCTGTAAAGCATTTCCGCTTACTTTCAGTATTTGGCATTCATCTGTTGAACAATCAATATAGCCACCTGTTTTTTTCTTCAAATCGTTTGCCGTATAAGCATAAGCTTTGCCTGATGAATTAATGGTGTAACAGGTTATTGATGAAATTGAAGGCAAAGTAACTGCCGCAAATACTGTTACGGACGTAATAGTTGAAGCTGCAATTAAAAAAGCTGCAAATAATATTGAAAATTTTTTAAAAAATTCTGATTTAGTTTTCATAGAAAGCACTCCTTTATACTTTGTTTTTAATATGATTATTATTACTTTTTATAGTACGTTTTAACTTTATTGAAACCAACTTAAGATAAATTCCATAAATAAAACTTATTGCCGCAAGAAAGAACAATAGAAACATTATAAATTTATATAAAGGAATTATCTTTTTTGCTTTTGGGTTATTCGCTAATACACCACTTGTTCCCCTATCAAGAATAGTAACCTCGCCATTTACCATTACAGCCTGTCGAAAAGTAATACCTTCCGCACGCTTTTGTGTTGTCTTTACTTCATAATTAAAGAATATTCCACCGAATATACATAATACAAAAACAGCAAGTGAAGCAGTAGAAATAATTTTATTCCGGCAATATTTATTCCATAGTTCCGTTTTTGTCTCATTATCTTTGATATCTCTTATGTTATTATCTTCTTTATCTGAAATAAAGCTGTTATCCTCAATTTTTGCACCACATTCTGAACAAAACACTTCGTTCTCAATTTTTTTACCGCAATTAGGACAATAATTCATATATTAACCTACCTCTTTTCATATTCAGAAATAAGCTTATACTTGTAACCTATTATTCCTGTATCTCCAACGCTTAATACAATTTCTTTTACAACATTAAGAGTTGCTCTTGAACCATCTTTAAATTCTACAATAACAGTTCTTTGCCCAACTTTTTCTATAACTTTACACCATTTATGCTGTATCGGCAGTTTTTCTATTGAAAGACGAATAAAAAATAATACAATTAACATAACAAGCATTATACTTCCAATTCCTGTAAATAAAGTTCCAAACATTCTTGCGTCTTTGCTTCCAAGACCCGCAAAAAGTATGCCAAAAATTATTGAAAATAACGATGCTATAACACCAAAAATTGTTGGTTTTATAAATTGTTTTTTAGAATCAACAGAAATTTTGACAGCTTTGGCGGGTATATTATCATTTGAATCATATATTAAATTTTTTTGAAATATTTTTTCACCGCAATTAGGACAAAACTTTACATTTTCCTCTATGTTTGTTCCGCATTTTTTACAAAACATATTTATCAACTCCTTTGTAAAAATATATTGAATATCAAAAATAAGTTTTTGAAATTATCTTGCTTACAATATATTACTCAAATTCAATATTCCCAAATCCTACAGACATTCCCCAGTAATTGCTTTCTTTTTTTATTTCAAGCTGTGAAACTCCGGCAACATTAATACTGTACTCTTTTGGATATTGTCCATATTTAATATTAAATGTATCCAATAATCTTCCATCTCCGTAAAAATAAATATCACTTTCAATTTCATCATCGCCGGTACCGTCTATTGGAGCATATGTAAAATTCATTGCGGAATATTTTTGCTCCAAATTATAATAAGCACTTCCATTATCAAGTCTTATACTATTGTGATATTTTTTACCTCCTAAAGTAATAGTTTCTTCTTGATAATTACCCTGATAAGGACTCAAATATCCTGTCGTCTGGGCAGGAGAGTAATCTTCCCCATATTCTTGTTCATATTCTTCTTCGCTGTATTCTCTGTCATCATTACTTTCTTCGCTATATTCCCTGTCATCATTACCTTCTATATAAACCGTACTTGTTGAGGGATCCCAGCTTACATCTCTTCCTATTGCCTCCGCAATCGCTCTTATGGGAAGATATGTACTATCATTATAAATAAATGGCTCAAGTGTTTTCCCGTCAGAACTTTTTGAAGTTAATTCATCTCCATTAATAAAAATTCTGATATTTTTAAAAGATGCTTCAATTGACATTTTTCCGTTATAGGCAAAAACACTTATACCACTAGTTGATATACAGCCAATAACTAATCCCATAATCCCTGACTTTAAATTAAATTTCATTAAAATTCCTCCTTTAGTTTATAAATTAGCCTCATTTCAAATGTTTTGTATAAACTCTCATATTTAGAGTATAATAAAATCATAAAATTAAGTATTTAGCCGTCAATTTTCGTAGAGTGTTATATTCTACGAAAATTGACCTTATATGCCGCATATTTACAGGATTTTTTCTCTTTTATGACGGCTTATTTGACGGCTAAAAAATCAGAAAGCATATTCATATTTTTTTGTTTGGTTTCCATTGATGGGTGGACATATCTGTTTAAAGTGATATTTACGCTTGCGTGTCCCAAAATTTCGCTCAGACTTTTTACATCAAAGCCTATCTCAATACAGCGTGTTGAGAAAGTATGTCTAAGTGAGTGGAAATTTGCATCTTCAATACCACAGCCTTTTATTACTGATTTAAAATGATTCTGCATTGTTCGTGGTTCTAAAAATTTATCCTTGCTTCCAGTCAGCAAAAATGTTTCTTTTGGCTGCTTAAATTCTTGTAAAATTTGATACAGATTATCGGGAATAGGTATTTTTCTTACTGAACACCCGCTTTTAGGCTCTGAAATAATCACTTTTGTTTTTGTATCTTCAGAATCATTTACTTGTAACCTCTGCATTGTTTTTTCTATGATTATCAAGTGTTCCTCAAAGGATATATCCTCCCACTTTAACGCACATATTTCGCCTATTCTTATGCCAGTGTACATACAAACCAATATACCTAAATTGCGCAATGATTTATTATTACATAAATACTGGTTTAATTTATGCTGTTCTGAAACACTGAGAATCCTCATAGGCTTAAAAGTTTGTTTTACGCATATACCGCTGAAATCAGGCATATTAATACCATCATTTCTTGAAGCATATATGAAAATACTTTTTAACACTGATAATATAGCCGATACTGTTTTAGGCGATAAACCCTTTTTATTTATACCGCCAAACTCCAGCAGTTCAGTATTAAAACTTATAATATCCCTGCCTGTAACAGAATCTATTGATACTTCATTAAACTTTGGATATAAATACGTTTTAAGAATATTTGTATATTTTACAATACTTGATATTTTTAACTGAGATTTCAATGTTTCAAGCCATTTTTCAGCCACAGCTTTAAAATTTAAATTATTTGAAACTTTAGGCTGCTTTGTACTCTTTGTCTTGCTTGAAACTTCAAGAAGTTTTTCCTTAGCTTCTTTACAGGTTTTAGCGTAGATATAGCCATATTTGATTTTATCATTTGAGTGTTCCTTTATATAACGCCCTTCCCATCTTCCGTCATTTCTTTTATAAATGTTTTGTCCTCTTTTTGGCATTTATCCACCTCCTTCCTGACGGTTATTCTGACGGCTAAAAAATAAATTCATCAAATTTATCCATAAAATTAAACATAATTTTTTCTGAATTTTTATATAATTTTGCTAAAGTTTATTTATAAATTCGTATATTATTGACAAAATATCTCATTAATATTATA
>CATJCJ010000183.1 GCA_949738935.1 uncultured Eubacteriales bacterium
ATAGAAATATAATTTTTTCTATATCGTTATATCTGTAAGATATAAGGAGGTGTTATTTAAGGAAACTCTGATTAATTCAAAAGAAAAAAATTATTTTTTAAAAGAATGGAACGAAAGTGGCATTTTTCTTGAAAAATACCACGAAAGTGACATTCAGATTTTTAAAAAATAATTTTTTTATCCATTAAATCAGTGTTTCCCTAAATCAAATAAAAATTTTGTTATAGAAGCTATTTTTACAGAATTTGTCTAAAATTTTGTTAAATAGACTTTTATACAAAAAATACTAAAAAAAATTTGTTAAATTTTTTAACGAAGAAAGGAGCGGTTTAAATGTTAAAAAACACTATTAAAAAAACAGTATTATGGTTATTTATTTTTTCATCTGTGCTTTTTATGCTGAACTTTAATGTGTTAGCCGATTCAAACTCAAATATTTCTAAAAACGAAATCAGCATTCTTGCTGATGTTTTGTTAAAAGGAGATTTAGACGAAGATGGAACGCTAACATATTCTGATTTATCTATACTACAACAGTATTTAGCCGGAACAAAGCAGCTGAGCGCAAGTCAATTGACACTTGCGGATGTAAATTCAGATAATGACGTCAATGAAAAGGACTTATATAGTTTAGCGAACACTTTAAAGCAAATAAAATTTCCTTATTCAAATAAAGTGTGGAACGTAAGTGATATGCCTTTAGGAGCAATATATGGATACGATGGGCTTCATATACTTCAAGTTGACAGCACAAATAAAAATAAGGTAAGCGTCGCAGGCAGTAATAAAAAATATGGTAATAAAAGTTTCTCAAAATGTATAAAAACTGGCGGAGACGCGCAGGCGGATAATTATGTTCCTCGATATAGAGCGCTTAAATTGGATGTTGATAAACCTTGCAGAATGACCATTTATTCAATAGCAGGTTCAACAACGGCAAATAATCCAACAATATTAGTAACAAAGAAAGGAAAAATTATCAATCAGATACCTCTTTCATCAGAGGCGATAAAAAAAGATGAGGTTAATCTTCTGACTCCGGATACTTATTATATTTATAGCAGTAACGACTCCGGAAGCGCAAATATTTATTGTATAGAACTTAATGAGATAAACGGAGATTTGAGTTTAGATGGCAAAATAACTCAAGATGATGTTGCGTTATTACAAAAATATATTGCCGGAACTGTTACTTTAGCAGAAGCTCAAAAAGGACAGGCTGATGTAAATAAGGATGGTTTAACGAATTCAAATGACTTAAACGCTCTTGAAAATATTTTGAATTCGGAGATTGTTTTAAAGGAAGACAGCGCAAGCGCTTCTTATGGAGTAACCGCCGAAAAAAATTGTACTTTTTATTTAACTGTTTCTAATATAATCAGCAAATCTGATTATACATATGAGGTTGAATATGACTCTGATGTTTTACAAGTCTTAGAGGTAGGCTTAGGCGGAAAAACAAAATTTAATTCAAACTTAAACATAAAACATTCTGATAATATACAAATAATTTCGAATAGTGGCGGAATTTTAAAATTTAAAGTAAATTCTATAGGAAGAGATTGGTCGGGAATACTTACATCTGTAACTTTTAAAGCGTTAAAAACAAGTCAAACGTCTATATCATTTGGGGGAAAAGTAGAAAATATAAAATAATAAAATATTTTGTATTTTTAAGTAAAATTTTTACTTCTTTTCAGCAGCATAAATATTTATACAAATATACTTTAGGAAAGGAGAATGTTTAATGAAAAAATTTAAAAACGTTATATCAATAATTGTCTTACTGGCAATTTTTGCGCAAAATGTAACCGGAAATTTTGAAATTATTTTTGCTGATTCAGAAACGATAAATGAAGCTGATGATAATATCTCGGAAGAACCGGCTCTTGAAGCTGGTGAAGCCGCCAACGAAAAAACAGCGGACGAGATTTTAAATAATAACAAGCCGGAAGAACTTGAACCTACAGACGAGATTTTAAATGGCGATAAATCGGAAGAACCAGAACAATCCAAAGAATCGACTGAAACTGATATAAAAAATGATTTGGATAAAATCAATTCCGATAATTCAGAAGATATAGTTTCCGAGCCTTCTTCTATAGAAAATAACAAAAACTCAGAAAATTCCGCTGAGGAAAATACAGAAGAATCAACTGTAGGAAATGAAGAAGAATCAACTGAAGTTGCATCAGAAACAGAGCAGCTTCTGCCTTTTGAGGAAATTGAAAAATTTGAGATTGATTTAAGCGACGTTCCTGATGAAATTTCAGCCCTTGCCGATAGAAATTACAAAAAACTTAATCAAAGTGAGCAAGCCGCTTTAAAAGCCTATTATCATGTTAGAAAAGACACAATGGATGAATGCGCGGCAAAAGGATTTTCTGTAAAAGATTCAATACCTTTAGCGCTGATAATGCAGAGATTAGATATAGACTTAAATGAAGCTATAAATATGTCAGTGTCATATCAAAGTGAAAAAAAGGCTCTCAAAGAATCCTTTGACTTTGCGGAATTAAAAGATGACAACCTTGAACTTTTAAATAATGAAAAAGTAAAAGAAGAAATCGTAGACGCTATAGTAGACGGCTGCGGCAGTGAGGAAGTTGTTGAGGCTTATCCTATAGCGTACGCTTTTAATCGTGATTTAAAAGATTTTGTAGACGAAAATATAAATGAAAATGCTAACACATCTGATTCTTCAAAAGAAATATCAAATGAAAATAAAATCAGTGCCGCAAATAATATTTCAAATGAAAATGATACATCAAGCGAAAAAAATAAGCCGGAAAATAAAGCTGTTAATGAAAAAGTCAAAGCTATATCAGAAAAATATCAGCTTGACGCTAACTTTCTTGATACGGCGTTAAACGAGGAAAATATCACTCCTGAAGAAGCGGAGGAAAAAATAAATCAGGCGGAGGAAGAACTTGGTATAAGTTTAGCGTCGTTGTCAGCCGATGATAACGATTCTCTGCCGCAAAAGGCTCCTTGTGATTATGTGCCGGGTATGTTTGAAAATGTCGACATACTTTCCGGCGCGGTGTCTTATCACGATGATATAATAAATCTTGAGGGTCTTAATGGTCTTGATTTAAATTTATTTTATGAATATAATTCAAGAAGAAAAATGTATATGACTGTTATAAATGGCAATGACGCTATAGAAATGGGAGGCTGGACGTTAAATATTCCAAGAATGACAAGCGGATGTTTCTATGATATTGGCAAAGTTCCGTCATTGGATAAAGACGATAAATCTCCGGGCTACATAATGCTTGATGACGGACGGGAATTTAAAGCGTCAATGGAATCAATAGGTACTACCGGCTATCTTTATCTTGACGATTACGCTTATGAGGATATAAGCTGGGCACAGGAAGCGAAAGTTGTATATGATAAAGACCACGCCGGAGGAAGAAACTCAAAGTATACAGTATTGTATCGCAAGGGAATAAAAGATTATTTCGATGAAAGAGGATTTTTATTATTCAGAGAAGATTTTCTTGGAAATCAAATAACTTTTGATTACAATAACAACGGTTCTCTGATAATAAAAGACACTTTAAATCGTGAAATAAAAGTTACTTTTACAGATGGCTCTTATAGTGAGATAAAGCAAATAATTCTCCCTGACGGCAAAGTTATTTCATATACAAATTCAAATCCAAATATACCATCGGGAAATTATCGTATAACAAAAACTGAAAGCAAAAACGGCAAATCATTAACAACATTTTTTGATATGAAAAAAACATCGGGATGTTTTGAATATCATTATGAACAGATAAAAGGAACAGAAGAAAACAACAGCAACAAGGACGAAAGGTTTAATTATGAGCTTATAAAAGAACTTTACTCAAGTTCGTTATTAGTTAAAGTTACGATGCCGACAAATATGTATATAACATATGAATATGAAAATGATATATATTTTAATCAAAAGGAAAGACAAAAAGATGATGATGAAACTTTATATGATTATAAAGTAGCGCCTTACGGACTTGGCTGTTCGGAAAGAATATCTAAAATATCTTACTATAAAGACAACAAAAATTACTACTGGGAAATGTATGATACGTTGGACTACAGCGGTTCACAAAGTAAAAGGAGATTTTTCAGAAGAGTAAAAACAAGCAGAAATCCAAATGCCTATACAGAAATGGATTTCAATCCACAAGGGCAAAAAACAGCTGAATATTTTGTATATACCGACAGTGATAACACGAAAACAATAGAGACAAAAGAATATACGTATCCAAACCCATCACCAAGACAGGTATATAGAAAAAAACCGTATTACTTTTTATACAATGAAAGATACGCTTTAAAAACTGCCGGATATGAAGAGATACAAGCTGATGTTCCTGAAAAAGTGACTATACAAAAAGGTAAGGCAATTGCGAATGTTGACGATAATATGAGAGTTGAATTTAAAATAGATAAAACTAAACCGATTTATTATCACGAGGATAATTATAATTATGACACTATTACAAAAGATTTGAGGTCTTCAAAAAGTTATCCAGAAGGAACAGAATATGCTGTAAACAGCTCATATTGTCCTATTACTCCCCAAAAAAGATTTACAAAATACGGCAGACCTTATGCGGAAACATTCAGAATAAGTGATAATGCTCAAATAGTTGTAAAAAATTATTATGATACCAATGAAAAATATCTAACATCAAAAGAAACCTATGAAGAAAAGAATGGTTCATTAATATTCAAAAGCAAAACAGACTATTCATATAACACTGACGGAAGATTATCTAAAAAAGTTGATTATGTCAGCAATAATACAAAAGGACTGACAACAACATATACTTACAGCGGAACAACTTCACCGACTTTAGTAAAAACAGAACTTCCAAACGGAGAGTATATAGAAACAAAATATACTTATGATACAATGGGAAATGTAACAAGTATGACAGATGGCGAGGGGCGCAAAACGCAGTATGAATATGACTGGAGGGGCAATTTAACTAAAGTTACCAATCCGCAGGGCGGCGCTAAAAGCAGTGTCTTTGACTATGCCGCCAATAAAATAACATTAACGGACGAAAACGGAAATACCGTAACTTATGATTATGACTGTTTCGGAAATCTTGAGGAAGTTAAAGCGGGAAATTCACTTTTGAAAAAATGTGAGTATGACTATAAAAACTTCTGTCTTATAAAAGAAACATCGCCTGATAGTAAAACTGTAACATCATATACTTATGATTCAGCGTGCAGACCTGTTTCAAAAATCACTTTAGAAAACGGAAAAGAGATATATAACGAAACAATGTCCTATGGTATGGAAAATGTATCTCAGTATACAAAAAATCTGCCAAACGGTAAAAACGCTACAGGAAATGTTGTAACGAGCGTTGTAAAAGGCGATGGTACAAATACACAAAGCATAACGACAAAAACAGTGACAGATTATAACGGAAATACTATAAGCCAGGAATGCGGCGGCGTAAAGAAATCATATGAATACGATTGTTTAGGAAATATGATTAAAGAAAGTCCGTATGCCGGTTATAGCATAACTTATGAATACGACCCTGCCGGAAATGTGGTAAGTCAAACTGACAGTACAGGAGTAACAAGCAAAAAAGAATATGACGGACTTGGAAGACTTGTAAAAGAATACACTCCAAAAGGAATTGCGGGAAACTATTTCACTCAATATACTTACAAAGGCTTTACAGATATGCTGAAATCTGTTACAATTCCATTAGACAATGGTCAGAATATGGTTAAGGAATATGAAACCGACAAGACGGGAAATGTTCTGAAAGAAACCGTTGTGGGAGGAAACGCCGGAAACAGCGTTACCGAATACACTTATAATGAAATCGGACTTCCTGTGACAGTAACAGCGCAGGGCAATAAAGAGGCGAATGTAACGACATATACTTATGATAAAGTTGGCAATAAAACCTCTATGACCACAGGAAACGCTTTAAGCAAAACTATTTACAAATATGATAATCTTAACAGACTTACTTATTTAATAAATGTACCGAATGAAACCAAGTACACACCTGACGCGGCTATAACCATTTTCCCTGAGCATTGTATTGAAAAATATGAGTATGACGTTAATGGAAACTTATCCAAAAAGACTGATAGAAACGGAAATGTTATAACTTACGCTTATGATGGACTTAACAGACTTAAAAGTCAGAAAACAGGGGACTTGGAAAAGACAGCCGAGTACGCTTTAACCGGTGCTAAAGTTAAAGAAAACTATGGAAACGCCGAGTTAAACTATAAGTATGACGCAAGAGGAAATCTTATTTATGAGAAAAGTTCTCTTGACGGCAAATCTTTTATAAATGAATATACTTATGACGGAAAGAATTTTCTTAATTCCTTTAAGTATAAAAATGACAATACTCAGGTGGCTGAAAACACCTACACATATACCGCTAAAGGGCAGCTTGAAAAGGTATATGAGAATGGTAATCAAGTTGCCGCTTACAGTTACGATTTAGACGGTAATCTTGAAAAAACAACTTACGTATACAATGTTGTGACAGCATATGACTATAACTGCGTCGGATTTATCAAAAGTGTTCAAAGTAAAAAGGATAGCGATGTTTTAGATTCCTACAGTTACACCTACTACAATAACGCAAACCAGAAAACAAAAACTTATAACGGCGTTATAATGACATATAATTATGATTTATATGGAAGACTTACTGGGGAAACACCAGGAGGGATAAAAAAGAGTTATACTTAATGATTTATTGGTAAACAGGACAAGGCTCGCTGTGTCATCGGAGTGAGCGTAAGAGAGCCCGGCGAAGGAGGGATAACGGGAAGCCGCCTGACGACATATAAATATGACAGTGACAACAGGCTGACGGAGGAGAGAGACTCAGCGGGAAGCTTGATAAGATATGAGTATGACGGTAACGGGAACCAGATAAAA
>CATJCJ010000184.1 GCA_949738935.1 uncultured Eubacteriales bacterium
CGATATTAATTTTCATTAAACATATCCACAGGAGTCTCCAAAGTAATTTTTCCAAGCTTACAGCCTCTAAACTCATCAATTAAAATATTAGCGCTTCTATCAAGGTCAATTTCTCCGCCTCTCATTTTAAATCCCCTTGCCTCTCCGATTTTTCTCAAAACATTATCAGAGGATACAGTCTTATCAAAATCAATTTTATACCTTTCGCTCAAAACATCGGGATACAATTTTCTCAAAAAATCAATAAGATTAACGGCAAGTGTATATGAGTCAAGAATATCATCATTAACAGCGCCTGTAAAAGCGAGTTTAAGGCCAACTGTCTCATCATCAAACTTTGGCCACAAAATTCCGGGTGTATCAAGGAGCTCAAAGTCCTTTTTAATCTTAACCCATTGCTTACCCCTTGTAACACCGGGTTTATCACCTGTTTTAGTTGTAGATTTTCCAACAAATTTATTTATAAGAGTAGATTTTCCAACATTAGGAATTCCAACAATCATAGCTCTGACAGGTACAAATATACGGCCTCTTTTTCGAAGCCTTTCCAACTTTTCTCGCATAAGCTCTTTAGAATACTCAGTAATATCTTTAAGTCCCTTGCCGGAAACCGAGTTAACAAGAACAACCTTAAAACCCTTACCTTGAAAATAATTTTCCCATTGTTTTGTTTTTTTATCATCCGCCAAATCAACTTTGTTTAGTATAACAATTCTATGTTTATTCTTTGCCAAAGTATCAATATCAGGGTTTTTGCTGCTATAAGGAATTCTAGCGTCAAGCAGCTCAATAACAATATCAACCAATGATATATTATCAGTCATCATACGCTTTGTTTTTGTCATATGTCCCGGATACCATTGTATATTCATAAAAAATCTTCCTCCCAAAACAACAAGACCACGTCAGTCAAGTGACGCGGTCTGTCCCAAACAGAATTATTTAATTCTTTTATTAATATCTTCCTTAACTTTAGCCGCTTTACCAACCCTGTCACGGAGATAATTAAGTTTAGCTCGCCTTACAATACCATATCTGACAACCTCAATTCTGTCAATCCTTGGTGAATGCAAAGGCCAGGTTCTCTCAACACCAACACCATAAGAAATTCTTCTCACAGTAAAAGTCTCGCGGGCGCCGCCGTTTTGTCTTTTCAATACAGTACCCTCAAACATCTGAAGTCTTTCTCTTGTACCCTCAACAACTTTAGCGTAAACTCTCACAGTATCACCAACATTAAATTCTGTAACATCGCTTTTAAGCTGTTCTTTTTCAATTTCTTTAATAATATTTCCATTCATAAGGTAAAAACCTCCCTTTCAATCATAGACATTCTTAACACCCCTTTAGCGCCAGCGGAACATCCGTACTCACATTTGCCTATTATACCACACTAAAAATCCAAAATCAAGCACTTTTTTACTTTTTAATATTTCAGTCTCTCCTCAAATAAAATCAATTTTTTCTCTTTACTCTTCAATTATTTTTATGATAGTACCCTTTTCAACTTTAACTTCCGGATTTGGATACTGTTCCACAATATTTTTCTTACCCGAAGCTTTTCCCGCAGAGGTTCCTGTTTCAGTAGTTTTCTCAACAGCTTTTTCAGTAATTTTTTCAGCTTCCGAGCTTACCTCAGAAGAACCCTCATTCTCTTTTGCCGAAACCTCACATAAAAATCCCTGTTTCTCAAGAAGAGTTTTCGCCGCGTCAGAAGCCATGCCAACAACATTTGGAACAATCACAAGCTCTTTTGATGAATCCGACTGCTTAGCGAAAATAATTATTTTTGTTGACTTATCAACTTTGTTGCCGCTTATAGGAGATTGTTTATAAATCAAATCACCGTTTCCGACAATCTCAAATTTAATGTTATTGCTGTTAAGTTCTTTAACAGCGTCTTGAACCGACTTATTTACATAATCCCCCACAACAACCTCACTGTTTTGAACAGCGACTTTGTTATTTGAGTTAACATCATAAGACGGCGGAATCGCTTTATAATTAATTATATTAAGCATAATTTCCTTAATCATAGGAGCCGGAGATACAACGCCATCGACATAAGGAGTCGGTTTATGCAAAAACACGCCAATCATAATCTCCGGGTTTTCAACAGGCAGATATGATATAAACGAGCAAGTGTGCATATTAAGAACTCTCGGTCCCTGCTGAGCCGTTCCGGTTTTTCCTCCGATAGCGTAACCATCAATTTTAGCTTTTTTACCAGTACCCATAAGCGACAGAACGTCCTCAAGAGTTTTTCTCATATAGTCAGAAGTCTCCTGAGAAATCACTTTTCTCAAAATTTTAGGATTATGCTCCTCAATGATATTTCCATCTTTATCGGAAATCTGAGAGACAATATAAGGCCGCATAATTTTACCGCCGTTTATAACAGCTGCGAAAGCCGTCATAGATTGAATAACGGTAGCGTTAAAACCCTGACCGAAAGAGCTTGTACCAAGATAAACACCGCTTTCATTAAGTTTTTCCGGCGTATAAATCAAATCCTGAGCACTCGCCTCTCCAGGAAGGTCAATTCCCGTTTTCTCACCATATCCAAAAGCCCTTTGATACTTATAAAACTTCTCATTGCCAAGTTTATTGGCTATATCAACCATGCCGATATTACAGGATTTAGCCAGAACCTGGTCAACCGACAGCGTTCCATGTCCGTTAGTATTATTACAGTATACAACATTTTCCGCTTTTGTCTCATCTTTTCCATACACTTTTTTTCCTCCGCAGAAGAAACTGTCGTTTTCTTTAAGTACGCCCTCTTCCAAAGCCGAAGCGACAACAATAGGCTTAAAAATAGACCCGGGTTCAAAAGTATCGGAAATATTAAAATTTCTCCAAGACCTTAGACTGTCTTTCAATTTATTTTCCTCAGACATTTTGTCCCAAAGTTTTTTATAATTATCATTTTCCAATAAAGATAATTTACTTGGGTCATTCAAATCAAACGTTGGATACGAAGCCATAGCCAAAATCTCTCCGGTATTAGGGTTCATTACAACAGCTGAGGCGTTTTCCGCGTTATACTCATAATAAGCCGCTTTAATAGCTTTCTCAGCGTACTGCTGAATAGTCTGGTCAATAGTGGTAACAAGAGAATAGCCTTCCTGAGCCGGTTCCTGGCGTGTAACAATACTATTGTCAGACTCATATGTTCTAAAAATACGTCCGGGAACCCCTGTCATCATATCATTATAATAACTCTCAAGACCCCAGCTGCTGTCACCCCTTATAAATCCCACAACCTGAGCGGCAAGAGTATTCCCGGGGTATATTCTTTTTGTGTCTTCCTCAAGATACACACATCTCAATTTTTGATTTTTAAGTTCCTGCCCAATTTTATACTCAACTTCTTTTTTAATAATCTTATATTTTGTGTCATTAACGAGTTTTCCGGACTCGTCTTTTTTCACATATTCGTTAAACTCCTCCGCGCTGATTCCAACATTCTTATTGAGCGCGTCAATTATTTTATTTTTATCTTCTTCTTTTTCAAGCTTATCAAACTCTCTGACATCCAGCACAATATTGTAAACCGTCAAACTCATAGCGAGATTTTGTTTGTTTCTATCAAGAATAGCGCCTCTGTTAGGATTAATTATTTTATCCTGAACCTTATTAACTTGATTATAAACAGCTCTCGTCTCATAATCTTTTCCAGAAACATATTTAATATCATAAATTCTGTAAATTCCAACATAAAAAAGCATACATAAGAAAACAAACATAAAAAAGTATAATTTTCTTGATATTCTAAGCCTTGTTTTTGAGGCTCTTTGTCTTTTTAAGTTTCTCTTTTGAGATTCTCTTCTGTCACTTCTCATAAAATCAATCTCCAAACAAATTATTCCATATTTTGAAAAACACGTTTTCCTCCTCGTCTTCCTCAGGTAAATTATACTGAACCGTATAACTTTGTTTAGGTATATTTATGTACACAATCTGATGAGGAGCCGGTTTCTGCATATTAAGCTTAGTCTTCGCTATTTTTTCAATTTCTTCCAGATTAATATTTTTATTAACTTCCGTTTGAAGAACGGAATTGGATTCCTCAAGCCTCTTAAGCTCAGCGATATTCGAGGTTATCTCATTTTCCTTTTTGTTATTGACAGCGAACATACAAACAAAAATCAAGAAAAACACAAACAATGTTCCAATAGAGAAATATACCTTAAAATTCGCCGTTTTTACTTTAACAAACTCATAATGGGTTTTTTGCTTTTTCACAGGCTTTGCCTTTGTTGCTGAAGAGTATTTTTTATTGATTTTCTTTTTGTTTTTTCTTCTTTGAACTCTTGATGTTCTTTTTTTTATCGGCTCATATTCATCATCCTTATGATAATACTCATAGGCCTCAGAGCCATAATTATAATATCGCTCTGAATTTGTATAATCATAATCTCTTTTTCTCCTGTTCATAAAATAAAGACACCCACTTTTACAATTTTTCAACAACTCTCAACTTAGCGCTTCTTGACCTATAATTTTTCTCAATCTCAATTTCAGAAGGTATAATAGGTTTTTTCGTAATAATTTTAACCGCCGGTTTCTTATTACAAACACAAACAGGAAATTCCCTTGGACAAGTACAAGGATTCTCAAGTTCCCTAAAAGTATTTTTAATAATTCTGTCCTCAAGAGAATGAAATGTAATAACACAAAGCCTGCCTTCTTGTCTCAAAGCCGAAACCATATCCAAAACAGACTGTCTCAAAATCTCAAGTTCAGAGTTTACCTCAATTCTAATAGCCTGAAAAGTTCTTCTCGCGGGATGAGGTCCATCACGTCTGGCTCCTTTGGGAACAGCTTTCTTAATGATGTCAACAAGCTCAAATGTAGTCTCAACAGGCTTTAAATTTCTTTCATTTACAATAAACTCAGCGATTCTCTTAGCCCACTTTTCCTCACCATAATCCGATATAATTTTAGCGAGCTGTCTCTGACTGTACTCATTAACAACATTATAAGCCGAAAACCCACTTCTTGTATCCATTCTCATATCCAAAGGAGCGTTGCTCATATAAGAAAAGCCACGGCTCCGCTCATCAAGCTGATGAGATGAAACCCCCAAATCAAGAAGAATTCCCGAAACTTTCCCCATAATATCAAGTTTTTCAGCTATATTTTTAAAGTCCGAAAAATTACTGTGAATATATTCGATAAAATCATAATCACAAAGTCTCTTTTTGGCCGCGGAAATAGCGTTAATATCTTGGTCAATCCCGATAAGCCTGCCATTCTCAAGATTTTCACAAATTTTAAGAGAATGTCCTCCGCCGCCCAAAGTTCCGTCAACATAAACCCCGCCTCGTTGTATATTCAAATTAAAAATACATTCATTAAGCAAAACCGATGTATGTTCAAAAATCATAAAAAATACCTCTTGTTCACACGGCAAATTAAACCGCAAAAAACCTATTCAAATCACTTTCAATTACTTTTACCCTATTTTAATACAAATCCAAAAGAATTACAAGAAAAATTTTACAATTTAATAAAATTAATTTTCTGTTTAATTCATGAAATTTATTGAAATAAAAATTAAATTTGATATAATATTTTAAAGAAATACAAATAAACTCAAATTTGTTAAATTTATAGATATTATTTTAAAAACGAGGAGGAATACCATTATGACTGAAAGAGAAAAAAGAGCTGCCGGAAAACTCTATACACCAAGCGCTTTTCAGAAAGAGCTTGAGGAATGTAAAGATAAATGTTTTGAGTACAATAACATAAAGCCGTCCAAAAGAAAAGAAAGAGAAGACCTTATGAGAAAAATACTCGGAAAAACAAAAGAACGTTTTCTCATAGAAACTCCATTTTGGTGTGACTTTGGATATAATACTGAAATAGGAGAAAACTTTTACGCTAATCACAATCTGGTGATTTTAGACTGCGCCAAAGTCACATTCGGCGATAATGTGTTCATAGCACCGGACTGTGGTTTTTATTCAGCGGGGCACCCTATAGAAGCCGAAATAAGAAACAAAGGATTGGAATACGCCTATCCGATAACTGTCGGAAACAATGTATGGATAGGCGGCGGAACAAAAGTTATGCCCGGCGTAACAATAGGAAATAACGTTGTAATCGGCGCAGGAAGCATTGTGACAAAAGATATTCCGGATAATGTTGTCGCTTTCGGAAACCCCTGCAAAGTTATCCGTCCTATCGAAAATTCTTAAATTTAAAATAATTAAAAAGACCTTGATGCTCTGCCTCAAACTCCGCTCGCTTTTTAAAAAAAGCGAGGCAAAAACTTTTAAGCGAAACTACGTTTCGCTTAAGAAAAGCCGCGGCTTGCGTGGGAGGCAGAGTCTATGGTCTTATAGTTTATGTTAATACTTTCTTTTTACAAAAAAATAAGCAATCCAATATAAAAACACAAGTCCGCATATAGACATAGCTATAGCGAAACTAGCCTCTCTATATCCAAAAAATCTAAGTATAATAACCAAAGCGCCCGAAATAGACACATATAAATAAAAAGCGGTGCTTTTAGCCTTATTCGCTAAAAATTGATTTCTCTCATCTTTATTATCAATATCAATTTTTTTAGCGTATTCCTCGTCATTTTTATACTTCGTAACACGGTAAATTCTCAGTGCGCATACAATAACCAGTGCTATAGAGGAACTGCTCCAAAAAGCATCCTCAACATTAAAAAACAAAGTAAAAGCGAAAATACAAACCGCTGTAACCATAACCAAAAAATATATTAAAAGATATTTATTCACTTTCATAATTAATCCTCCTCATAGATAAAAATATCCTCAATAGAAATATCAAAATATTTCGCTATTTTAAAAGCGAGAGTAATTGACGGATTATACTTTCCGTTTTCCAGAGAACTTATAGTCTGTCTCGACACCTCCATCTCATCGGCAAATTGTTTTTGGCTTATTCCCCTTTCTTTTCTGATTTTCTCAAGATTATTTTTCAAAATATCACCTCATAATTTATGACATTTACTATAATTTTCAGATATATTCCGCCGCAATTCTAAAATTGCTATAAAATTTTACATGCATAAAAAAAATGTAAAGTATACTTTACATAAATTATATCACACAATATAAAAATGTCAAGTATACTTTACATTTTTTTATTTCTTTTTTCTTTTAGCCATAATTCCGCCAATCCTGCCGCTTTCCCTTGAAGTAAGAGCTTTCCAGCCCCCCTCTTTTATTTTATCCGCCAGACCAAGCTCTTCCGCAATCTCCAACTTTAAAATATCATCAGGAGTCAAAGGTTTTTCTTTTTTATTTTTACCATTTTTGCCCATAATAAATCACCTCTTCAAAAAGTATCTTTAAAAATCATAAAATTATAATCCCCTAGAGCGAGCCTTTTTCTAGCATTAAAAAATATCGTCTATAGCAATCCAATTTAAAATGAACAAAATGAGACAAGACAAAATTTATTTTCGCAATAAGCCGAAAGAAGAACATAACCTAATGACTGCGCCGACTGACAGCAACGCGGCAAAAATAGATTTTAGCCGTCAAACTTGTTTATTTCTAAGTTGGATTGCCATAAGACACACTCGGGATTTATCATAAATATTTTTCCTTAACATTTAGCGTGTTATTCAAAAAAAAGTTGTAAACTTACAAAAAATGATGTATAATATAATAAAACAGTAATTAACTCAAATGCCAAAAAATAGTTTTACGGTAAAAACATTTTTAATTATTAAACTTTTTTGTCAAATAAATAATAGGGGGTGCGTATTTATGGATAATAAAATTATTATAAATATAAGCAGAGAGTGTGGCAGCAGAGGGCATTCCATAGGCAAAAAACTTGCCGAAAAGTTCGGAATAAGTTTTTATGACCGTTTGTCAATAGAAAACGAGGCAAAAAAGTCAGGTGTAAATCAAGAGCTTTTTCGAGCTGTTGATAAACAACAGACAAACAGCTTTTTATATTCCTTAGCGATGAGTGTATATTCCTACGGCGATAAAATCTCAGCCGCCGGAACAGTTTCAATGAGCGACAGATTATACCTTGTACAAAGTGATATAATCAAAAAATTCGCTAAAAATTCTTGCGTAATAGTAGGAAGATGTTCAAACTATATTTTGAGAAAAGAAAAATGTGTAAATATTTTCGTTTACGCCGATTTAGAGAAAAGAATCGACTACATTATGGAAGCTAATGGATTAAAAGAAGACAAGGCGAAAGATTACATAACAAAAGTTGATAAAAAAAGAGCAAGCTATTACAACTACTACTCAAGTGAGAAATGGGGTTCAAAAGCTTATAATGATATGTTAATAGACAGCACCTATCTTGGAATAGACGGCTGTACAAATGTTATTGAACAGCTTATAAAAGAAAAATACGAGCTTTAAATCAAAATTAAAACATTAAGACTTTACTCAAGATTTCAGATTGCCGGAAAATTTAACTTTTCCGGCAAAGCATATCTTCGTACAAAAAAAGATTAAGGCTTCAACACAATTTTTGCCAATAATTTTGATTTCTCATAAGCTAAACAATAGTTTCGCGTAAAATTTTGCAGATTTGGGCAACGCCCAAGATTTTAATAAATATAGTCTTGACAGTGTTGCATAATAGTGGTATATTTTAAATATACAATATTTA
>CATJCJ010000185.1 GCA_949738935.1 uncultured Eubacteriales bacterium
ATCGTGGCATAATACATCTGAAACCTCACAGTCTAAAATAAAACACAAACTATCTAAAGTTTTTGTTGTAATTGGCATACCTTTCCTCATGCGCTGAAGTGTATTTGAAGAAATACCAGCTTTAAATATAAGATAATATTCTGTTAAATTCTTTTTTAAAAGAATTTTATAAAAAGGCTTATATGAAATCATTTTTTATCATCCTCAAATAATATAACATACTTTTTACAATGGTTGGTCATTATCTGAAGGAATATATTTCGCTATTTCTTCAAGTTTACAATTTAAAATACGACAAAGATCATTTAATGTAGTAGTTGTTACTGGTTTATTTTTCCTGAGTTTATCTATTGTAGAACTTGAAATATGATAGTTGTTTATAAGGGTATATGTTGATTCAGAAGATTTTTTAAGAGTTTCCCAAAACGGACTATAGACTATCATTATTTTCACTTCCCATAAACAGAAATAATCTTTTTCTTTCTCAAAGGTAGCAACACCACTAATTTAATAATAATTTATAGTTTTATACTTGACTATAGTCGTTAAAAAGACTATAATTTATTTAAAGCAAATATATATATATTTAAGATAACTTTATTATAAAAATACTTTTTAGGAGGCAGAAATGAAAATTATTATTTGTTTAGACAACAATAACGGTTTAATGTTTAACAACCGCAGGCAAAGCAAAGACAGAAAAGTTATTGAAAATATTTTTGAGAAAATAGGTTCAGCGAACCTTTATATTAACGATTTTTCCGCTGATATTTTTACTGACCGGAATGTTATTAAGTGTAATGATTTTTTGGAAAAATGTCAGGAAGATGATTATTGTTTTGTTGAAAATGCTGATATTGAAAAATATATTGACAAAATTGACGCTATTATTATATATCGCTGGAACAGAAGTTATCCCTTTGATAGAAAATTCAACACCGAGTTTTTAACTGCTTTTCACTTGAAAAGCAGTATAGATTTTGCCGGAACATCTCACGGCAAAATTACAAGAGAGGAATTTATATTATGAATAAAACAAAAACTAAGACACGGATAATTCTTTTTTTATATACCTTAATTTCTGTTTTTATAATACCGGGCTGTCAAAGTAACATAACAGAACAAAATCAAACTGAGATATATGAGATTTCAGAAAGTCAGACATTTGAGAAAGACACATTTATAGAAGAAACATCAACGGTTATTGAGGATTTTTTCTATGAGGAAACGACAACGTCAACATCAGCGGTTACCGAAGATTTTTCCTATGAGGAAACAATAGAAAACCCAAAACTTTCACAGACAGCTTTTAATCCTTCTGATATTCCGGAATATTCAGGCAAGCCCTATATTGCCGTAAATGACAATATACCATTTTTTAA
>CATJCJ010000186.1 GCA_949738935.1 uncultured Eubacteriales bacterium
TGACTTTTGTATAAGGTCATCATATATCTTATAAAATTCCTCGTTGTGCATAACCCCTTTAACACGAATAAAAGAAGGGTTATTATGCTGAATAGAATGTACAACCTCGTGAATGAAAGTTTTATATAACTCCTCATAAGGATACATATATACACCTTTCTTATAAGGATATACATATAAAGTCAAATTCTTATTATTAGGGTTATATCTTCCTAAAAGTCTTTTACTGTAGTCTTTAAGTATAAGATTAAAATTTTTAGATATACCCAATTTTTTAAGGTCACTTAATAATTTTTTATACAGTTCCTGTTTATCATTTAACAGTATATTAACAACCACAAGTACGCCTCCTAAACAATAAGCAGGAACCACATAATTAAGCAGCTAATGACATCAAAGCTCCTGCTCGTTTTTCAACCTCCAAGCGTCTTTCAAGGGTTAAACTTTTAGCCACATCAGTAACAGCATTAACAAGTCCCCAAGAAGTGCTTTCATAATAAGTGTTAATTAATGGTATAACTTTATCATTAACCTCTTTTACTGTCAAGGAAGATAGATTAGACACCTTATTTATAAAGTCCTCAAAACCATCTTCTTTTAAATTAAGAAAATCTGTAATATCCTGACCTTTTGCACATTCAATAACTTCTGCCGCCTTTTCACAGAGAATATCAACCCTATCTAATGACTTTTCAAAATCATTCCTAAAAGATTTTAAAGATACCCCTATATGTCTTTGATTATAAATATTACCGCCGATTTGTGGTAAACAAAGACCATTTGAGCAAACTTTCTTATATACAAAGAAATTAACAGCTAACACATTTCTTCCTACATCAGAACTGTCTATCGTAAACCCTCCAAAAAGGTCATCTTTCTTTATAAGACCTTTATGTTTTGCGAATCTTAAATGAAGTCTTTCAGGACTTATAAAACTGCCGACAAGATTATACCCATCTTTAAAGTCATTTTCCAAAAGTACCTCTAAAATATTTGGAGCGTCAAAATCTGTAAACTTCTCACTAAGCACACCGCGTATAATATTATCTTTAAAAAGTCTTACATTCAAAGGTTTATCGTATGCCTCAATCCAATAATTCATATTATCATCAAGTAAGTCATAAGCCTTTTTATCACAGCAGGTTGAATAATAAGTCTGATTCATTCCGATTTTTTGACAAAGCTGTCCTAAAGAATGTTTAGTCATAAATACAGGTTTAAGACCGCCTTTTGAATTATGGTCATTAAGAAATGTAAGTCCTCTTTCACTCTCATAACCACTTTGAATAAATGTTTTCTTCCAGTCAACTTTGAAATCCTCACATAAGTTTTGAATTTCGATTGATTGCTTATAAAGTTCTTCCAACCCACAATTCCCAATAAACTCATTATTTTGTTCCTCTGTAACTATATTGAGCATAAAATAGTCTTTCATATAGGTAACCCCCTTGAATTATATTGTAAATTTATGATATACACACAATATAACATACAGTTTATACAACGTCAAAAGCCCCCTGCACTAAGCAAGGGGCTTTCAACCACCAAAGAAGTATATTCGTCTTCGGTATGCCAAAACCGTAAATATATTTAAAACTATTTATATACCTTATACTCTAAACTACAATACTAAAGTTAAGAGTTTAATTAGTTGTATCAATTTTATTATTTTGAACTTTCTTTTCTTTTGCTTTGGTTATGATAAACCATATAGCACCGACAAACAGTAATATCGCTCCGATATAATAAAGATAATATGCCGCTCCAAAATCATACCTGTTGTTTGGAACTATTCCTCGGTCATTAAAATCCCAATTAATCAAACAAAAAACACCGAAACTTATACAGTTAAAAATCAAAAACGCTATTGGTTTCCTTAAAATAACGAAAATAAGTGTCAACAATGAAGAAACTGCCATTAACCCAATCACTACTGTATAAATTATAGCATAGTCCTGATAATCGTCTATACCTATAGCCGCACTGTACATTCTCAAATATTCAAACAGAGACATATTTACAACATCTTCATTTGTCATATTAAACTCTTGCGCAAATATCCCATCAGGTTGTCTTTCAAGTCTTTCTTTATAAGAGTCCGTTGCTGAAGCATACGGCAGAAAAAAAGCTCCTATTATAATTATAACACCCAATACCGATATTAAATATGGAATAAAACTGCTGTTTTTTAAATCTATTTTTAAATTACTCATTTTATTAATTACCCTTTCTGTAATGTATAATAATATATGTAAACTCAATAAATTTTCAATAAACCAAAATCTATTGACCTACAGACGCAAGTTTTTTCATAATACGTGTGTAAACCTCATTATAGTATGCTAAATCATCAGCTGATAACTCGTCATTTTTAATATCATCTATTTTATCTATTTCCTCTGCATACTGTAGCAGTAGTTTTTGATAATCTCCCATCATACTTGACGAGTAGCCCGATTCTTTGTACTTTTTAACAAACTCAACATATTCATCAAAAAACTTTTCGTGAGCGTCCATTACAGCTTTAAAATCTGTATTTCCATCACTATTTGATGTACCTATGCTTTCTGTCTCTGTAAAAACAGTTTCCTCAAATGAAGCCACCTCTGTTTCTTTGCCGATATTGTTTACGTTATCAGCAATATCGTCTACTTTGTCAGCAACTTTATTGTTAATATCCTCCCCTGCTTTTCCGATATTCTCTCCCATATCGTTAATTTTTTCTCCCATTTTGTTAAGGTCTTCACCGCTACACCCAGCCATTAACATCATACCGACCGCAACTAAAGACACCCATTTTTTCATAGTTAAATACAACTCCTTTACTGCGTTATTTAGTACATCTTTAAATTTCGACGATTAGCCTTAATTCGAGTCTTTTAGTATTTTATTGCTAACTATTATCAGTTTACTACATAATAGTCATTTTGTCAATCGTCTTTTTAAGACCTTTCTCTTAATCTTTGTGGTATCAGCAGAACGGTCTATAAGCTCAACCGATATGTCTTTATATATTTTTTTCAGAGCCTCGATTTTATCAATGTCTTCCGCACTTTTATACGAGAATATCATTTCTTGAATAAAATCCTCAAATCCTTTTAGTCTTTCTGTCTTTATTTTTCCAAAATAGGGTCTACCCTTTAGCGGAATTTTCATTGATTAACTACCTCTCTTTTAACGGGGTCAATACATATAAAGCTGTCCTTAAATTTGCCGTTATAATAAATGTCTTTTACGTCCTTTTGGATAAGACTTATGTCCGCCAAATATTCTTCAAGATACTTATTAAGCTTTTCCGCAAAATCCGCACCTCGTTTAGAACCAAACTTGTAATACTTACTAAGGACTTTAAGTACCGACATATACATTAACCACATTCCATTGTACAATATGCTCTTTTTGTGATTATTTGCTTTTGTAAATACATCTTCTTCTGTCTTTTCACCTCTGCCAAGAGTATATAAATTAAGCCCTAATTCTTCAAGAAACATTAACTTTATATCCTCTATGGTAACATAATCTTCCGTTACACAATCACTTAAAAAATCAAGTCTTTGCTTAAACTTTCCAAGCTGTTCACAATCAAAATCAAAGTTGTCATACAAAACATTCAATGTCAACGTTAAATAGTTATCAACGACTTTGTTTACAATATCCTCCGCTACATCTTTCTTTGCGTCAATTATGCCTTGTGAAATACGAGCCTTTAACTGACTTTCAGTAATGTTGTATACAGCAGGCTTTTTCTGCTGCTCTTTAGCAAACCTGCGTCTTTCTGCTCTGTTCATATGTGTTTCACCCCCGACTTGACTAACCTCTTCGCTTTCAGACAAGACCTCAAACATTTTCTCAGTCGCTCTGTACTTTGCCAATCCGCTCAATCATTTCAACTCAACCTCCTCAGCCGTTAAATCATCTTCAAACACTTTCGTCACTCGACCGCTCAATCACTTCAATCACCTTGCCGCTCATAATTTTTTTTTCGAGCTATCTCACGTTTTTCGCAATCATAGCACAAGTTTTTTTGCTTGTCAAATGGCTAAAATAGCTTAACCCTATGCCCCGAAATTGGTGAAGAAAAAGAAAAGTAGCAAAAGAAAAAGAATATATATAATATTATAACTACGTAATGTATATAAATATACATTACTCCGTTCTGTTTCGGTTTAAATTTTAATTTAA
>CATJCJ010000187.1 GCA_949738935.1 uncultured Eubacteriales bacterium
AATGGAGAAAAAAACAAGGTTTAAGATGAAAATATGAGGAGGTAAATATCAATGAAAAAGAAAATCGGTATGTTTTTAGCTAAATTATTTACTATACAAGCAAAAGCGGATACGGTTAATCAGGTAACAACCGCGACAAATACGGGAGCTACAGGAGGAGTACAGTTTACAGATGGCATTCGTACTATTTATTCAAAGGAAATTGAATTTAACGCTCTTCCATTAATGCGGTTTTTACAGTTTGCGCAGACAAGAACTGAGCTTGGTGTTGAACCTGGTCTTACAATTTCTATGCTTACATACGACAATTTAAAACTTGGCGGCAAACTTGATGAAATGACTGATATGGTGTCACAAGCATTGAGCGGTTCCACAAAGCAAATCACAGTATCAGAACACGGTAACGCTGTATCTATGAGTGAGCTTCTTATTCAATCTTCTTTTGATGATGTTATGGCGAGTGCGACTACTCTTCTTGGTCGTGATTATGCTATGGTTATCGACTGTGAGTTAAGAGATACGGCTTTATCAAATGATGTAAATATTGTTTATGGCGGTCAAAAGACATCAAGAAGCGTTATTACGGCAACAGATGTTTTAAGTGTGTCAACTATAAAAGATTGTATTGAAATTCTTGCGACGAACAACGCTCCTAA
This sequence comes from uncultured Eubacteriales bacterium, assembly GCA_949738935.1. Classification (GTDB taxonomy): domain Bacteria; phylum Bacillota; class Clostridia; order Lachnospirales; family CAG-274; genus MGBC114079. The sequence continues at coordinate 657 of CATJCJ010000187.1, forward strand.
ATATGGTGGAGCTTATTGGATTTGTTTTGTTCACCCTCACCAGTCAAGGACTTTAAGAGATGACCCCGCTTGGATAAACGCTTCAAATTACGGCGCTCCGCAGAATTTATTCACGGGCGAGATAGGCAGAATAGATGATACGAGATTTATCGAATCCTCTATTATGAGTAACGGTGCGGCAAGTGATGATGACCCTTCATATCTTGCGGAACTTAAAAAAGGTGCTGGTGAAACAGGTTCCGTTAATGCAGTTAATATTTATCAAGCAGTCTTTTTCAGTGACGCTTATTATGGTATTGCGACGTCTCTTCCTGTAGAGTTAAGAGATAATGGGGTTGAGGACTATGGACGCAAGAGAAGTCTTGCGTGGTATGCCATTTATGGTACAGGTCTTCTTCATAAAGATTACGGAGTTGTAATAGAAACGGCGTAAAAAGGAGGTTGTGGTAATGGCTAAGGCTAAACTTAATAAAAAAGGTGACATAATAGATGAGGAAAATATTTTAGACGAGTCTGTTAAAGATAAAGATGATGAAATCGTTAAAGGTGAATTTGAAGATACTGAAAATGATGAGGAAAGGTTTCTTGACGGAGTTTTTAGTCCTTCTTCCTTAAAAGATGAGGAAGTATATGAGGAACAGCTAAACAAAACGGAGGAAAATAAAGTTAAGGTAAAACTTAATAAGGACCATAAATGCTGTATTGGCGGTGAGAGATACGACTTTAAAAGAGATGGCGTATACACAGTTAACACAAATATTAAACGTATTTTAAATAAAGGCGGATTGTTAAAACCTCTATCTTAAAGGAGGTGCGATATGTGGAAGTTGATAAATTAGTCAGGTATTTAAGACTAAGCGTTAAAGTTCAAGATAGTAATGATGACACTGTAGAAAAAGACAGTAAATACCTTGAAATGTCGGACGACGATTTAGCCTTAATACTTGAAGTGGTTACTACGAGAAATTTTAAACTGACTTCTTTAAACTTTATTACTTCTGAAATGGTGTATCCTCTTACTTTACTTGCTAAAAAAGAGTTGTTTTTTACTCTTGCGGTTACTAATGCTCCCTTGTTTAATATGGTTGCCGATAATAATAACCAGTTATATAAGGAACAGCGTTTTAATCATTATATGAAGTTGATTGAACAGATTGACGCTGAATTTAATCAATATATGGAAGACGGAGGGGCAAGTGGTACTAATAACACATTAACGACTTATGATGTTTTATTAACAACAAGGTATATGACTAAAAGGAATTGGGATAAAGGAGAAAGACCTTTTGTCATAGCTTATATTGATGATATAGGTTCTGATTACGTCTGTGTACATTGGGACTATAAAACAAATTTGTTCAATAAGTGTGATTTGTATTTAAGCAGGTCAACTATATATGACCCTTATGCTGTAAAGGACCGTCAAAAGATTTTAAAGGGTTCCGCTTTGGTTCAAACTTTGCGAGATGCGCAACAAACTAAGTTAAAAGTATTAGGGTTAAAACCTGATACAGGATACTACTTGCTTGTTGTGGTTACTAATATGACTGGGTTAAAAGGTTATTATCAGCTTGAATTTGAAACAAAACAGAGTTTTGATGTTAGTGGTGTTATTAACGAGATAACTATTCCGTCAATAAGTGATTTGGATACAAATATTTCTGATACGGAAAATAATTAAAACGCAAATAGTGATGGTGTTGATGTATGAGTATGGACAAAGATTTGCTCGAAGTTCAAAAAGACTTTTTAGAGGGAACAAAAGAGATATACCAGTCTCTTATGACAGAGGAAATATACATTCACTTTATGAATGAGGAAGGAACAAATGTTAATGTGTATCAAGAGGCTCCTATCAAAAATTATAAAGAGCCTATTGCTCTTTGGGGAAAGATACAGGTTATACGTTCAACAAGTCAAGCAGATGTTGAAAAAAATGCTTGTAGCGCTACAATAACTGTTCCGACTAAGGATTTAATGGATAAGAAAATTGATTTCAGACCACAAAATTATGACGTTTTAAAAAAGGCTGTTATGTCTTATCAAGGAGTTTATTATCAGATTGAAGAAATAAACCCTGTTACTAATGTAGCAAATGTGTTTTTGTTTCATAACTTTTTATGTACTGAGGTAAAAGATGATTTTCTGAAAGGAGATAATGCAGATGTCTCTGACTAAGGTAGGAGACTGGAAAAGAGCGGGAGTGGTTTTAAAGGCTTTAAATAGTTACTTAGTTCCCGCTTTTAAAGGTCGTTTGTATGAAGATAGCCAAGTTATCTTAGAGGTTTTACGAGGTCATATAGATAAACAAGACTTATCTTGGATACCATTATCTCAAAGGACTGTTGAATTAAAAGGCGGGGACGAAACCGTTTATGTTGAGTCAGGTTATTTAAGAGATAACATTGAGGTTAGGAAAGTAAAGTCCTCTCAAAAAGATGTAACCTATTTTATAGGTGCTTCTGCTTGGAAAAAGCACCCAAGCGGTGTTAAATTCAGTGATTTAATGATATGGCTTGA
>CATJCJ010000188.1 GCA_949738935.1 uncultured Eubacteriales bacterium
ATTCGAATGTTAATAAAAAGGTTATATTGTATGTGGTAACTAAAATTGCAATCAGCAAGTTACATAAAGCAACTTAAAGTATATATATTATTTTTAAATTTTATAGTATAATGTAAGCAAGGATGTGAAAATATGATAGAACTAAAAAATGTCACTAAAACATATAAGTCAAAAAAAGGTCATATTACTAAAGCAGTAAAAAATATTTCGATAAAATTTGATGATAGAGGTATGACTTTTATACTTGGTAAAAGTGGAAGTGGTAAATCAACTTTGCTAAATATTATTGGCGGTCTTGATAAGTATGATTCTGGTGATATGGCCATTCTAGGAAAAAGTAGTAATAATTTTAAAATGGCTGATTTTGATTCATATAGAAACACTTACGTTGGATTTGTTTTTCAAGAATTTAACATATTAGAAGATTACAATGTATATGAAAATATAGTTTTAGCCCTACAATTACAGCAAAAAAAAGTTGATAATAATAAAATCGATAATTTGCTTGAAAAGTTAGAATTAAAAAACTTAAAGACTAGAAAGGTAAATGAACTTTCTGGCGGACAAAAGCAAAGAGTAGCAATTGCAAGAGCCTTAATTAAAGAACCTAAAATCATTTTAGCTGATGAACCTACTGGGAATTTAGACAGCACAACAGGAAAACAAGTTATGGATTTATTGAAAGAAATAAGCAAAGAAAAATTGGTTATTATTGTTTCTCATGACAAAGAATCCGCTAATATTTATGGGGATAGAATAATTGAAATTAGTGATGGCAATGTAGTAAAAGATACGAACGAAAATACAAAATTGAGTAATAATGATAAATATAAAACAATTAAATCAAAATTACCACTTAAGGATAGTTTTAAACTTGGAATAGGAAGTTTAAGACACAAAAAAATTAAATTGGTATTTACAATATTACTTACAATATGCACACTTCTTTTTTTTAGCGTTGCAGATACGTTATCAAGCTATGATGTAGAAAAGGCACATGCAAAATTATTGGTAGATAAAAATGAAAAATCTATAGTAGTTGGAAAATATAAATTTTTTGGATATGACTCGTATGATTATTATAATAAGAATCAAATAAAACTAACTTTAAATGATGAAAAAGATATTGAGTCAAAAATAAAATCAAAATCTTATCCTATTTATAAATTGCAGGAATCATATAATTATATGAAAACTGGAGATATTTTAAAAATAGGAGAAGTAGATGGAGAAATTTTATATACACCAAATGGTTCATACGTTAAAATGAATATTATAGTTTCTGATAATTCTGATGATTTAATTAATGAAAAGATAATTGGAAGATATCCAAAGCATTATAATGAAATCTTAATTTCAAATTATGTAGCAGATTTAATTATTGAAGGTGGAATTACAACATATGAAAAAAATGTTACTGACGAATTTAGTGATGAATATACTTTTAAACCTACTAACTATGAAGAAATAATAAACAGTAATAAAACTTTTTACTTTGGGAATGCTGGAAAGGTAAAAATCGTTGGTATTATAGATTATGATTTGTCTAAATACAAGACATTAAAAAATAAAAAATATGATCCTAACAAAACAACAGATGAAGAGTTGGAATTACAAAGAGAATTAAGATTAAAAGCAGATAGTATATATGGAAATGTATATGTTAATTCAAAATTTATAGAGAATTTGGATGTTGAAACTGTCGAATTACTAGATGAAAATATGTTTTTTTATAGATTATCTAGTGATGATATTTCATTGCCAACAGAGGGATATTATATATCAGCCGCAGTACCACAGAAAGAAATTGAATATTATGATGGAACAAACTGGGTAAAAACTAAAGCATTAAAAGAAGACGAAGTTATTATAAATTTATATCAATTAATTTCTGAATCTACACAAGATTATAAAAAGGGATTAGAAAAATACATTTCAAATAATCCTAATGAAGATAGAAATGTTTTAGAAAAAAAATTTTTTGTCAATTATATAAAAAAGTATGACATAATCGGAAAGCCCGTTAATTTTACGGTTAGAGATAATAAGGATAAAATAATTAAAGAATATAAAGATTTAAAAATAATTGGAATTACTGGACTTGAAGGACAATCAAATTATTATTTATCTTATGATTTGGTTGGGGAATATAAAATAAATGTTTTGCAAAAAACAGGGTACTTTATACCAATGACTGAATATAAAGATTTTAAATATATGTTAGAAACGTTTCCTTACAATCAATCCATACAAGCAGAAACATCTTATAGTGGAGAAGTAACTTTGTTAGTAAGGACAATAGAAATATTAAAGAGTATTGCATTTTGGGTAAGTTTGGTTTTATTTATATTTACGGTATTTTTAATAGGAAACTTTATAATGACAAGTATTCATTATCGTAAAAAAGAAATTGGAGTTTTAAGGGCACTCGGTTCACGAAGCATAGATGTTATAAAAATATTTTTGTGGGAAGGTCTTGTAATGTCATTTATTTCTGCAACTGTTTCAGCAATATTGTTAATAATTGTAACAAACTTATTAAATAGTATGATTATGGCAGGAACAAATATGATTTTAACACCTTTTATCTTAGGAATTAGGCAATTTGTAATGATTTACTTAATTGTATTTATTGTAACAATTATTTCAAGTATAATTCCGATTATAAAGATATCAAAGATGAAGCCAATTGATGCTATTTTAAATAAGTAGTAAACTATAAAAGTGA
>CATJCJ010000189.1 GCA_949738935.1 uncultured Eubacteriales bacterium
AATGAATTTATCAAGAAAATCATAGTCCATGCGCCGGAAAAGGTGGACGGGAAACGGGTACAGAAAGTGGATATTGTTTTCAACTTTGTAGGGGAAATCAATTTTCTTTCTGCCACGCAGCCGAAAAGGCAAGGCGCATAGGAACTCGAAAAGACGGTACAGCCCTTGTAATTGGGCTATACCGCCTAATCTGAAATTACTTCCCTCTAACCGTAAACATTTTGTTTAAGCGGTTTTTTATGTGACATCGTTACCAAAAAGATTTAGTCATCAATTTGTAATGAATATTCCCAATGAGATATTTCTTCACGAATCTTACTTATTTTTTCTTCGCTTCTAAGAAAAGCTTTATTAACCAAATACTGTTTGCCTAAAATTGGGGTGGAGGCATTCTCAAGAATATAATGTAAGTTGTCAATTTCAGCGATACAAGTAGAAAACTCATATAAGAAATCATCAAAATCTTTGTTGTGCGAGTGCCCGAAATTCTGAAGTTTCATGTATAGTTTAGAAATCTCCCTTTTTTTAAAATTTACTTCCTGAGCAAATTCATCCCACCCAAATTCATTTATTGAATTTTTAAGAATTGTATAAATCTTAAGGAAATCGTTCCAAATGACTTTATGAGATAAAAGCAAGGCTTTATCATCGTCTTCGAAAGAAGACTGCATTACATCTGAATTGATACTGTATGATTTGCTAAAATCCCAATAACATTCAGATTCAAATTGTTCTAAAGTTATTGGTCTGAAATTTTCGTTTAAGCGAGGATTTATCCATTGACAACGTAAAATCCAATTAGAAACAATAAGGTCATCAGTATTCCTAGCAACATACATCCATATAACATCCATACCATCTTTGTATTTGTTGATAATCTCCATCACAAGTTTTTTAATTTTTTCAATGTCAAATTGATTGTGTAAAACCATAATTATTGATTTCCGCCTTGCCGCTGCTGTTGAAACATCTTGAACGCCAACAATACTGTACGAGACATCTTTTGATGATGGAGAAATCTTGTACTTGCTTTTTATGTAATCAGCATAAGGGATTAGTTCGGGATATTCATTAATATAATTAATATTGAACTCCGAATCAAGCCTTTGTTTTATTTCTTTTTTGTATTCAAATGGTATGCGAATAACCTCAATAGGTTGAAAATTTTCCAACGACATTAACTCATCTGTAATCTTACCATCAACAAACTTGTTTGTGCATATCAAAAATGTACCTGATTGATGACAAAGTCTGGGATTAGTAATTTCTAGTTCCTTCGAATACTTTATAAAAATGGGTCTATCAATAATATTCAAAACTTCTTTCGATGTAACCGTTTCACTGTATTGTTTTTGGTATTCAAGTACAATGTTATTTAAATCACGGTTGGCTATAAATGGAATAAAGGATAAAAACTTTGCCTCCCTACTATTTATAGAAAAGCCGTTCTCATCAAAAATAAAGATATTTCCCGATGATTTATCTTCAACATCTTCTATGGCAAAATAAAGAGCAACTAATGGATTCGTGGTTAAATCAACCAAACGAGTTGGAATGCCGTAATGCTGCATTTTTGCAAGCTTTTTTATCGGCATATCTAAATCCTTGAATTCATTAATCCTATTATGAGTGGTTTCTTGAATTATATTATTTTCATTTACAATGAATCCCGGATCTCTTGCAATTGTTGGTGGAAATCCATTATATTTTTCAAGCTGTCCTCTAAAAAACAATGAGCTATTCACACTTATTTGTTCGATTATCTTAAGATAATCTTTAATATTGTTGACCTGTTTCATTTTAATCCCCCAATTTAACCTACGGTTTTCGGTAGATTCACTAACATATTACACAGTCGATATATTTACCGAACCTGCGCTTCCCAATAACTTTAAGTCTAATTCCCGGCGCAAATAGCATCTCCTGTTCATGCATATCGGAAACAAGGTCTACATATACACAAGGGGTTCCCTTTGACACATAAATCGTAAATAGTGAGCGTTCCCTCAAATTTGCATAGTCACGGTTTTTAACAGCTTCTATAGATAATGTTGTACTGAAAAATCCCTTATCTAAAAGCATAGAATCTCTTTTCAAAGATTTTGAATTGCCCCACTCCAACATATGTTCTATTAAACGTCTGGGTATAAATCTGTAAACAACAATATCATTCGGAATGGGGTGAAGTCCTATTTCATAAACCCCATTATCAAACATTTCTTTTGTAAAAAAGCTTTCACTAAAGTCGTATGAATCAATATCATCAAATCTGGTGATTTTATTGAAAAAATTATGCACACCTTGAGTATAGTATCTAAAGAATTCTTCGGCAGACGTCTGCGGTTCATAATCTTGATTTTGAAGTTCCGGCAACCAATTCCCATAGTTTTCTCTACCCCAAACCTCTGCGGTTTCGGAAGTAAACCTTTTAAATGATTTATAATCAATATCCATCACTTAGCCTCCATGCTTGTATTGGTAATATTATACCACATATTGTTTCAAAAGTCAATATGTTTTGCCAAATGATTAAAGCAACCACATTATGTAGTGCCTCTTGCAAAATCACACTCTTCGTTCTATAATAGAACAAAAAGGAGTTTTCATTATGAACAGATATTCTAATATAATCAAACAAGAGGCAATAAACCTTTACAGAGCAGGCACTCCCGTAGCTGAAATTGTCATTTCACTTTCAATCTCAAGGAGCACCGTTTATAAATGGCTTAAGGAACAGAATATTGCTCCTCCCAATCTCATAAAATCAAGGTTAAGCCAGCTTGAAAACAGGGTCAAGCGGCTTGAGGGGATCATTGAAATCCTGCAAAGCGTTAATTGCAATGTCAATTCTCCGCTTGACGAAAAACTCGACGCGTTAGAACGACTTTACGGAAAATACAGTGTACATATGCTTTGCGAGGCTTTGAAAGTACCTCGTGGAACCTTTTACAACTTCATTCTGCGAAACAAACGCGATAACACTTGGTATTCAAAGAGACAAGAGGAGCTACGCATAAAAATACAAGAAATCTACGATGAGAGTAATCAAATCTTCGGAGCTGCCAAAATTGCAGCCGTACTCAAGGAGCAAGGCTATCGAACAAGCGATAAAACCGTCAGGAAACTGATGCGCGATATGGGTCTGTTAAGTATTCGTCAGGACGCCAAGTCGATTTATGAT
>CATJCJ010000190.1 GCA_949738935.1 uncultured Eubacteriales bacterium
TTTGCGTTAATTGTTTTGATTATGTTTGAAAATGTGCATATTTTCATTTTCCTCACCTCCTGTTGTGATTATAGTCGATTATTACCCATATTGTGTTGCCTTAGAATTGCCAGTTTTTTGCCGCAAAAAGTTTTGTCAATACGATGTCAATTTTCGTACAATGCTTATTTCAAGCTGTTTTTTTATAATTATAGAAAAATAATCAACGGCGGCACTTTACAATATTTTCAGCTTGGTATATAATTGGTTTATAAATGCTGATTTAAAGATAAAAAATAATCAGCATTTCCTTAGATAATTTAAACTTCTGCTGCTGTTGGATTGGAGGACAATATGGCAAGAAAACAGCAGACCAGAATTACAGCTTTGTACTGCCGTTTAAGTTGTGACGATGAATTTAACGGCGACAGTGCAAGTATACAAACTCAAAAAACAATGCTTTCACAATACGCAGAAGAAAATCGCTTGCAGAACTGCGAATATTATATTGACGACGGTTTCAGCGGAACTGACTTAGCTGAGGTAAAATAGCGTAACTTTTTACATATTTTGGATTTAACTATCTCATCTCATCTCAACTCTCCTTCCTTAAATAGCAACGCTCTTTATATCAGCGCCCATTTGTCTAAAGTATGAAATATTTTCCGTAGGCTTTTCCCCACTGTCAACTTTACCTACAAAACTGTAGAATATTTCAATTTTTCGTGTATTTGTTTCTTTGTCAAGTTCGTGAATAAGAATACGGTCAATAAATTCGTGAACATTTTCATATGTTAATTCATTTATTCTTGTGTATTTATGAACAAGTGCGATAAATTTTTTTATATCAGAATTACGCTCCGTGGCTGTATTGATTACAGACGTCAATTCTTTAATTTTTTGTATTAAAGCCTTTTTTTCTTCCTCATAACCAGCAGTTATAAATGTAAATTGTTCATCTGATAATTTTCCTAAAGCATTCTATAAAATTATAAAATCATACAATTTTCACTTAAGCTATTGACAAAAACTATTTAACACTATATACTGTACATATAATTTAGATAAGTCAAATAAAAATTTTTTTTAATATTGTTATTGGATTGTGACCGATAAAAAGGGCAAGACCATTTTCGTTAAACATATTTTTGTGTTTGCGGATTGGTCTTTTTTTGTTTTTACAGTGATAGGAGGTGATTATATTATGTTTAAAATAACTAAAATAGTCAATAACAATATTGTGTGCTCAGTTGACTGTAATGGCAAAGAAATAATATTAAGAGGACTTGGCATAGGTTTTAAAAAGCAAGTTGGAATGACTATTCCAGAAAATAAGATAGAGAAAATATATAAAGTTGTTGATAAAATAGAATCCAATAAATTACAGCAGCTTTTTAATGAAATACCTACTGAGTATGTAGAAATATGTGCTGAAATTATAGATTTAGCCGAAGATACACTTGGGAAAAAACTTAATAAAAACATACACATAACTCTTACTGATCATATTGATTTCGCAATTGAACGAAAAAAGAAAGCATTAGAATATAAAAATGCTCTGCTTTCAGAAATTCAAAATTTTTATCCTATTGAATATGGAATAGGAAAAAAAGCGACAGAGATGATAAAGGATAGGTTTTCTATAACCTTATCAGATGATGAGGCTGGGTTTATTGCTTTGCATATCGTTAACGCTACTTTAGATACCAATATGAATGATGTGGTATATATTACAGAACTGATACAATCTGTAGTTGAAATTGTAAAAAAGTATTATAATATGGAGTTTAATACAGAAACTTTAGATTACAATAGATTTATTATTCATATGAAATTTTTTGGTCAAAGATTGTTTAAAAATAAAATTGTCACAGACGATGATACTACACTTCAAAATATGATAAAAGAAAGATATAGTTATGATTATGGATGTGCTGTTAAAATAAGAGGATATATATCAGCAAAGTACAATAAAAAAATTAGTGAAGAAGAAATGATGTTTCTCACTATTCATTTAAGAAGAATTTCTAAAAATAAATAAAATTTTGTATAATTTTTTATAAATGGTTTATAATGCAAAAAGTTATTTATGATTAAATATTTTTTAAGGAGGTTTCAGATTATGAAAGACAAAATATTTGGAATTTTACAAAGAGTAGGACGTTCATTTATGCTTCCGATAGCGCTTTTGCCTGTTGCGGGACTTTTACTTGGTTTAGGAAGTTCTTTTACTAATACTACAATGCTTGAAACATATAATCTTATGGGAATAATGGGTCCTGGAACGGTTATATATTCAATACTTTCAGTTATGAGCGCCGCGGGAAATTCTGTTTTCGCCAATCTACCGCTTATATTTGCCATAGGCGTTGCTATTGGTATGGCAAAGAAAGAGAAAGAAGTCGCGGCTTTGGCAGCTGCTATTGCCTTTATTATTATGCATACTTCTATAAGTACAATGCTTCTTATAGGCGGAAAAGGAACAACTGTTATAGAGTCTTGTGAAAATCTTGTGTCAAGTGGATTTATAGCTGCCAACTCTTACGGAGATATTCTTGGTATTACAACACTTAATATGGGTGTATTCGGTGGTATTATTGTTGGACTTGGCGTTGCGGCACTGCATAACAAATTTTATAGAATTGAGCTTCCTCAAGTTCTTTCATTTTTTGGTGGCACAAGATTTGTGCCAATTATAAGTTCTGTTGTATATGTAGCAGTTGGCATATTAATGTATTTTGTGTGGCCATATGTTGGTATTGGAATAGCCAAAGTCGGAGAATTAATTATGCAGTCTGGTTATTCAGGTACACTTCTTTATGGATTTATGGAAAGGCTTCTCATTCCTTTTGGATTACATCATGTATTCTATATTCCTTTTTGGCAAACGGCTGTAGGTGGTACTATGGAAATAAGCGGACAAATTGTTCAAGGTGCTCAGAATATATTTTTTGCTCAGCTTGCCGACCCTAACTGTACAGAATTCGCTGTTTCAGCGACAAGATTTATGTCAGGAAAATTTCCTCTTATGATTTTTGGACTTCCTGGAGCTGCGCTTGCTATGTATAAATGTGCAAGACCTGAAAAAAGAAAGCTGGTAGGTACGCTTCTTTTATCCGCCGCACTTACTTCAATGCTTACAGGTATTACAGAACCACTTGAGTTTACATTTCTTTTTGTTGCTCCTTTATTGTATGGTATTCATTGTATATTTGCCGGTATGGCATATATGCTTATGCATATATTTAAAGTCGGTGTTGGAATGACATTTTCAGGTGGCATTATTGATATGTTTCTTTTTGGTATTATCCAAGGAAATGAAAAAACAAATTGGATATGGATAATAATTGTAGGTTTAGTTTACTTTGTGTTATATTATTTTGTTTTCTCTGTTCTTATTTCGAAATTAAATTTAAAAACTCCCGGTCGAGAGGCGGATGATGAAGAAACAAAACTGTATACTCGTGCTGATGTTAATGCGGCAAAGGGAACAAATAATAACAGTATCAGCGGAAATAAGTCGAATTCCATATCTGCTCTTATTGTGCAGGGACTTGGAGGCAAAAAAAATATAAGCGATGTCGATTGCTGTGCTACAAGGCTCCGAACTACAGTTTATGACCCAAAACTTGTTGATGAAAGTGCTTTAAAAGCTTCGGGAGCTTCAGGAGTTATTCATAAGGGAAACGGTGTTCAGGTAATCTATGGTCCAAAAGTTACTGTAATTAAATCTAATCTTGAAGATTATTTAATAAGCCCTGAAAGTGACGCAACTATTGATATTTCTTTTAATGAAAAAGAAAGAACTGACGTAGAAAAAATTAAAAAAAGCATACAGACAGACGTATTTGCACCTATGATAGGTAAGGTTATAAATCTTTCGGAAGTCAACGATGGAGTATTTTCGGAGGGAATGCTTGGAAATGGAGTTGCTATTGAGCCTAATGATGGAAAGGTTTTTGCTCCTTTTGATGGCGAGGTTCAGATGGTTTATGATACAAAGCATGCTTTAGGTCTTATATCAGATAGCGGTGTTGAACTTCTTATTCATGTTGGTATTGACACTGTGCAATTAAATGGAAAGTATTATGATGTTAAAGTTCAAAACGGTCAAAAAATAAAGAAAGGCGACCTTCTTGTAAATGTAGACATTGAAGGTATTTCTGAGGCAGGCTATAGAACGGTTACTCCTGTTATAGTTACAAATTCTGATGATTTTTCAGAAATTAATGTTATAACAGATAACAACGTAGATATTAATACTATAATTATTTCAATTAAATAATTATATAAATTATTATTAAGGAGGAATTTAAAATGATTAAATTCAATTATGTTATTACTGATGAAATAGGTATTCACGCAAGACCAGCAGGACTTCTTGCAAAGACAGCGAAAACTGTGTTATCTAAAGTTGTCATTAAGGCTAATGGTAAGGAGGCAGATGCCTCAAAACTTATGGCTGTTATGGGACTTGGTGTAAAACACGGAAATGAAATAACAGTTGAAGTAACAGGCAAGGATGAAATTGAGGCATCTGCTAAAATGGAAGAATTTTTTAAAGCTAATTTATAGAACTTAAACCGAAAGGAGAATTTTTATGAAAATTTTCTGTGGTAAGGCTATATTCAAAGGAATAGCCATAGGTAAAATTTTATTTAACTCTAAAGATAAACAACAAGTAAGAAGAAACAAAATTGATAATATTGAAGATGAAATATCCAGATTTGAAAAAGCTAAGAAAGAAGCTTCCCAGGAACTTAATGAGTTGTATAGCAAAGCTTTAAAAGAAGTTGGTGAAAGTAATGCGGCTATTTTTGAAGTTCATTCTATGATGCTTGAAGATGATGATTTTAACGATGCTGTTATAGAAAAAATCAAAAATCAACTCATAAATGCCGAATATGCTGTCGCAAGAACAGGCGATGACCTTGCGGATATGTTCGCCAATATGGAAGATGAATATTTTAAAGCAAGAGCGGCAGATATGAAAGACATTTCAGAAAGAGTTATTTCAAAACTCACTGGAGAAGATTCATCTGTTCAGCTTAAAGAAGCTTCTATTATTGTCGCTGAAGATTTAGCTCCAAGTGAAACTATACAAATGGATAAAAATAAGTTGCTTGCGTTTGTTACAGAGCTTGGTTCATCAAATTCACACACAGCTATTTTGGCAAGAACAATGAATCTTCCAGCACTTATCGGTATTAAAATAGATAGTGAATGGAATGGCAAATTTGCTGTAGTTGATGGCTATAATGGAAAATTAATTATTGAACCTGACGAAGAAATTCTTGAAAAATATAAAAAAATCCAGAAAGATGACCTTGAAAAAAGAGAGCTTCTTAAAAAATTTAAGGGAAAAGAAACTGTTACGAAAAAAGGCAAAAAAATTAATCTATATGCTAATATAGGAAAACCTTCAGACCTTTCCAATGTTATTGAAAATGATGCCGAAGGAATCGGTCTTTTTAGAAGTGAGTTTTTATACTTGGGTTCCGATGATTTTCCTACTGAAGAAGAACAATTCAGTGCCTATAAAAAAGTTGCCGAAACAATGGGAGGTAAGAAAGTTATTATAAGAACTTTGGATATAGGAGCAGATAAACAGGTTGATTATTTTAATCTTGGGCATGAGGATAATCCAGCTATGGGGTACAGAGCTATTAGAATTTGTCTTGCACAGCAGGATATTTTTAGAACACAGCTTAGAGCACTGTTAAGAGCGAGTGCATTTGGAAATATTTCTATTATGTATCCAATGGTTATTTCTGTTAATGAAGTAACGCAAATTAAAGAAATAGTAAAAAGCGTTATGGAAGAACTAAAAACTGAGGGAATTGATTTTAATAAAAGTATTGAACAGGGAATTATGATTGAAACGCCAGCGGCAGTTATTATGAGTGATGAACTTGCAAAAGAAGTTGATTTCTTTAGTATTGGAACAAATGACCTTACACAATATACTTTGGCAGTTGACAGACAAAA
>CATJCJ010000191.1 GCA_949738935.1 uncultured Eubacteriales bacterium
AAAGTTATATATTTTCGGCTGTCTTTCCATTCGGTTTTTATGCCTTTTTGTAAAAGAATATTTATAAATTCCTCAACAGATTTTGCTGTTTGTTTTGCTGAATTTACCGCAAGAGCGATATTCAAAATATAGCTTTTATATTTACCGGAAAGTGCCTTTTCAAGTGTTTTGTATTCATTGATATTAAAGGTTGTAATTTCTGTATTTTTCTCACAGATTGATTTATCATATTTCAGCAAAATCTTATCTGATAAATCTTTAAAGTCCTGTAATTCTTTTTTTGAATAACAAAACTTTTTGCCATTTTCAAAACTGACGGAATTAACAATTATGTGCGTATGAATATGGTTTTTATCCTTATGTGTTGCATAGCAAATCTCATATCCTTTAAATTTATTCCAGCTTTCAACAAGCTCTGCCGCAATTTTATGTGCCTCATCTGGAGAGATATTTTCGCTCGGAGAAAAACTTTGAATGAAATGTTTATATTGTCTGCCGCCTGTTTTATTCCAAGCCTTTTTTGTTGCTTTCATTTCATCAAGTGCGTTTGTTCCCCGGCAGTTATAACCGCCAATCAGATTGATGTCTGTTTTCTCTTTTTTAGTAATATAATTTATAGCGTTTACTATACTTGCTCTTGAATTAATTGCTTTTATTACTGCCAATTTTTCATCAGCTCCGAAATTTGTTTATAAATTAAATTCAGATATGGAGAGCAATCTTTAATTTCATAACTGTTTACTTTTTTTGTAATTTGATTAAGATTATTTCCGATAGCTTTTAACTCTTTTACAATTTCAATGCCGTTTTCTTTAACAATTATTTCTTTATCCGAAACGCATTTCATTAAAAATTCCCGTTGCTTTAATTTCGATTTTTTAATTTTATTTTTTATGAAATTTAGTTCTTGTTCCGTAAGTCTGATTGAGATAATTTTATCTCTTTTTCTGTTTGCCATTTAATCAACTCCTAAAAATTTTGCTTCAAATTCTGTGGGTTACTTTGCCGCCGAAGGCGGCTTAAAAAGGGGTTCAAAGGGGAAGTATTCCCCTTGCAAGCGTCTAAATGGTGTGGCCATTTAGGGAGCTTGCCTAAATAACCGCCGATAAAAATTCACTAATATTCATAAACCGCAAACTTAGTCCGTAGGATAGCCTAATTTAAAATTTCAAGGCGGGTATTTAGTGAAAATAAGCTGAATAATTTTTGATAAAATGATAATTTTATTTTTAAAAATTTAGCTTATTAATTTTTCTGATTCCGAAAAATTAAGCGGTAATATTTTTTCAAAAAATCATTTTTATTTTTATAAGAATTAATATTCAGTGATATTTTTTCTTCGGTAATTTTTATTTTTATCCGGCTTAATATTCATGGAATATTTTCCGAAATCAGTACATTCTAAAATTCTTCCTCCGACAGCTTCATCAATTTTAAAAATGTCGTCAATACTTCTTTCGCTTGAAATTATTGTAATAAGATTTTCGTTGATGTAACGATAATTTAAAATATCATAGGCAATCTGAATATCCGCAGATGTAGGCAGTGAAATACCGTCTTTTTCTTTTCCTGTTTTGAAAAAATCATCAATGTATAAAACTTCTGTTTCTCTGTATTTTTTTATCAGATTTTTATGATTCTCGTAATCATTTACAGTGCTTTTCAATTCTTTTACATCACTTAGCCAAAGCATATAAACGACATCTTTTCCGTCACTCAAAAATTTACCGCACATAGAAGTGCATAAATGAGTTTTTCCGCAGCCGGACTGACCACCAATGTAAAACCATTTCTTTTGCTGACTTGTAAAATCAACGGCTTTATTTTTTATATCAATCTGCCATTTTTCTGTGGTTAAATAACTTTCAAAAGTATACCTTTGAATAATATTTTTCAGACCGCTTTCCGCAAGTCTTTTTAAAGTGTTTCTTATGCTTTGGCACTTGCAGGGAACGGCAATTTCTTTATAAATTCCGTTTACCTTTTTGGGAACGAAAATATATTGATTATTGCTGCACTCTTTACAATCATAATCTGTGATTTTATCTGAATTATCTCTTGGCATATTAAGCGCTTCACATCTTTTTTTGCATTTTTCAAATTCCTCGTCAATAATAATTTCCGTATTGTTCGGATTGGTCATTGTTCACATCTCCTTTTTCTTTTTTGCCCTGCTTTGGTTTTTGATAATCCTCAAATGTCATTATGCTGTTTTTTCGCATATTGTTTAAAATGCCGGATATATAATTTGTAGAACGTTTGTTGTTGAGAACGGATATTTTTATACACTCGATTATAAGCTGTTCATCAAAGCCCTGATTTAGCCAGCTTTGAATTTCTGAAATTTCAATGTCTTTAACATCGGAATTAATATTCTGTTTGTAAAAATCAACAACGACAACAAGGCTTTTTGTTTCTTTGTTTTCGTTTTCTTTTCCTTTACTTTCATTTAATTTATTTTCTTTTATTTCCTTTCTTTTCTTTGTGTCATAATTCCGGGAAAAATCCTCTTTTTTCCGGGAATTATAGTCGTTTGAAATATAGCCGACTGTTTCTGAAGCGTCAAGCAACCAGTAATTATTGACTGTTCTCGGCGTTTTCTTTGCTCTTTCTCTTATAGCAAGCTGAAATCTTTTTTGTATACCTTTTGAGGTCAGAATTTTATCTGAAAGAAAAAGCTGTTTATCAAAAAGACAATGTTCCGCAAAAAAAGAAATGACAGAACTTATTTTTTCAGGTTTTAAATTCAGGTCATCGGAAATAATGTAGCCATAATCATTATCTAATTTAAGATAATATCCATTTTTGTAAATTTCGCAAAGCAGATATACATATACGATTATTCCGTCAACGCCAAAGTTTGCCTTTAAAACTTTAATTTTTCGATTTGAAAAGAAATCACAGTCAAAAGAAAAATAAATCAGACCATTTTGAATGCTTCTCGACAAATTTTTCGCCCCCTTTCTCTTGTTTTGTGGTACAATCCAAGTATATGGCTTGACATATAAAAAGTCATTGCTGTTAAATTGCTGCTTAATTGCTGTATTTTTTGAAATTGGAGTGA
>CATJCJ010000192.1 GCA_949738935.1 uncultured Eubacteriales bacterium
AAAACCCGAAGAAACTATCGAAATAATAAAAATACACTTATAATAATACACATAACTTATAAAGTATATTAAAAAGATAGGATTTATAAGATAGGTGATAATATGGCAGAAAAAGATTACATGGATATTATAAAACAAATGATGGAGGAAATAAAATTCGGACAAATAGTAATCGTAATACAAGACGGAAAAGTAGTACAAATTGAACAAAATAAGAAAATAAGAATAAAAAACTGACCGGACAACCGGAGGTTTTGCAGAAAATAAAAAGCAAATCTCTTTGGTATGTCCGTTTTTTATAGCTAAATGAAGGAGATGATATTGTGGGTAATACATATAAGGATTTGCAAAATTCTCACCCTTGCTTTGGGGGACAGAAAAATCATACAGGAAGAATACATCTTCCGGTAAGTCCGGGCTGCAATATTGGCTGCCGTTTTTGCGATAGAACTATAAATGACGTTGAACAAAGACCGGGAGTGACAAGCAAAATTTTAAAACCCGAAGAAACTATCGAAATAATAAAAAAATCTCTTGAATTATGTCCTGAAATAACAGTTGTTGGAATTGCGGGACCGGGTGACACATTGGCAACAAATTACGCTCTTGATACTTTTCGTTTAGTAAAGCTGCATTTTCCTAATTTGATAAAATGTATGAGTACAAATGGTCTTTTGCTTTATGAAAGAGCTGATGAAATTATTGATGTTGGTATTGATTCGCTTACGGTTACTGTTAATGCCGTAAATCCTGAAATTGAAGAAAAACTTAACAAATACATAATTTATCACGGTATAAAATATGAGGGAATAGAAGCTGCTGAAATTCTTATTGATAATCAGATTAAAGGTATTGAGAAAATATCAAAAGCAGGAATTACAGTTAAAGTAAATACTGTATTTGTTCCCGAAATCAATGGAAGTCATATTGAGAAAATCGCAAAAACAGTCGGAAAATTGGGCGCAAATATATATAATATAATTCCGCTTATTCCTCAATATGAATTAAAAAATTGCCGTGAGCCAACCTGTGCAGAAATAGACGCCGCAAGAACAAAGGCGGGAAAATACATTGATGTATTCAGACATTGCCAAAGGTGCAGAGCGGACGCAATAGGAATCCCCGGAGAAAAGGAAGTTGGAGAACAGATTTATCAAAAAAGAATAAATGTAAAAGAAACTTTTTCTCACGGTTAGGAGGCAGATTAAATGAGAATGGCAATAGCGTCATCAGATGGAAAAGTTGTAAATCAGCATTTTGGCAGAGCGAATAAATTTTTCATCATAGATGTAAATAAGGAAGATATGACTTTTAAATTTATTGAAACAAGAACTGCTTTTCCTGTATGTATATGGTAACCATAATGAAAGGCAAATGGAAAAAGCAATACAAAATATATCTGACTGCGAATTTGTATTGGTAAGTAAAATAGGCGAAAGGGCAAGAAATGAACTTGAAAAAAATAATATTTTGGCATATGAAATTCCTATGCTTATTGATGAAGCAGTTATAAAACTGCTTAAACATTTAACTGTTAAAGATTTAATAAATACACTATGTGAGGGGTAAATAAAATGGCAGAAATAAGACAAATTGCAATTTACGGTAAAGGTGGAATAGGAAAATCCACAACAACACAAAATTTAACAGCAGGACTTGTCGAACACGGCAAAAAAGTTATGGTTGTAGGCTGTGACCCAAAAGCTGATTCTACAAGGCTTCTTTTGGGTGGTCTTGCACAGAAAACTGTTCTTGATACAATTCGTGATGAAGGCGAAGATATAGAGCTTGACAGAATTTTAAAGGAGGGATACGGCGGAACACGATGTGTTGAGTCGGGAGGTCCCGAACCCGGCGTTGGCTGTGCCGGCAGAGGTATAATTACATCAATCAATATGCTTGAAAACTTGGGAGCATACACTGATGATTTGGATTATGTTTTTTATGATGTTTTGGGAGATGTTGTATGCGGTGGTTTTGCGATGCCTATTCGTGAGGGAAAGGCGAAGGAAATATATATTGTCGCAAGCGGCGAGATGATGGCTCTTTATGCCGCAAACAATATTTCAAAAGGTATACAAAGATATGCAAGAACAGGCGGTGTTCGTTTAGGCGGTATTATATGCAATTCAAGAAATGTTGACAGAGAACTTGATTTACTTAGAGCATTTTCAAAAGAACTGGGTACAAAACTTTTGTATTTTGTCCCAAGAGATAATGTTGTTCAGCATGCCGAAATAAATAAAAAGACAGTTATAGAATATAAACCGGATTCTAATCAGGCACAAGAATATAGAAATCTTGCTAAAGCTGTTATAGAGAATGAGGATTTTGTTATTCCAACGCCTATGACACAAGAAAGACTTGAGGAAATTCTTATGGAATTTGGAATGATGGATATAGCTGACAATTATCATATTTAGGAGGATGTGCTATGGGAAAAATTAATCAGTCAATAGAGGAGCTTGTTGGCAAAACACCGCTTTTGCAGCTTAACGGATACATAAAACAAAAAAATCTTAAAGCAGATATTATAGGAAAACTTGAATATTTCAATCCCAATCAGAGTGTTAAAGACAGAATTGCCTTTGCTATGATTGACTATGCCGAAAAAAACGGCTTACTTAAAAAAGGAGATACCATTGTTGAAACAACAAGTGGCAATACCGGAATAGGACTTGCGGCGGCAGCGGCGGCAAAGGGTTATTCGTTCAGAGTGTATATTCAAGACCAGGTGAGCGAGGAGCGTTTTAAAGTAATTCGTGCGTTTGGCGGAGAAACGATTAAATTCGATGATGTTCCTGCCATTGCCTATGTTGTGGAAGAAATGGACGGGGATTTTGTAGCTCTTGTAGACGCAGTGAAAGAAAAGGTGCTTAAAGACGAGGAAAACGTTTGTTTTTTAGACCAGCTCAATAATCCGGCAAATCCTGATATTCACAGAAAAACAACAGGTGTTGAAATATGGGAAGATACAGACGGTGATGTAGATATTTTTGTTGCCTGCGTTGGAACAGGCGGAACTGTTTCGGGAGTTGGCGAATATCTTAAAAGCAAAAATCCAAATGTAAAAGTTGTGACTGTTCAACCGGGTGAAAACTCTGTACCGAGTGACAGCAATCCCACTCCCGAAGAGATAACAGGAGTACATCCCTTTGAGGGAGTCAGGGAAACTTTTATCCCTCAAAATTTAAACAGAAATATTTATGACGAATGGATAGCGGTTGAAACACAGGAAGCGTATGAGGCGGCAAGAACTGTTGCGAAAACAGACGGAATTTTAATCGGAACATCATCGGGTGCGGCTCTTTGTGCGGCAGCAAAGCTTGCCCAAAGAGAAGAAAACAAGGGCAAAAAGATTGTCGTTATATTTCCTGATACGGGGCTTAGATATCTTTCAACAAATTTATTCGAGTAAAGGAGATTTTTAATATGGCATTAAACTTAAATAATTCAAATGTTGCCACGAGGGAAAACCGTATAGGCTCAATTACGGGATATATCGGTTCACTTAAAGATTTAGCAAATCAAAGTGAATGCGGAACGCTTAAAGGCTATTCAAGGTGTTTTTCTCAGTCAAGTACTTGTCTTTCAAGCTGTGCTTTGGGGCAACTTTCGGCTATCCGTGATGTGGCGATTATTCATCATGGGCCTGCAGGCTGTTCTGTTGCAGGAGCAGGTGCATATTATCTTGACAAAGTAATGGCTAAAAAAAGAGGTGTTACAAACAATACCGTTTATGTCGGAACAGATATGAATGAAAATGATACTATTTTTGGTTCAACAAACGCTTTAAAAGAAATAATAATTGAAGTAAACAAGAGGTATTTACCAAAAGCAATTTTTGTTACAAGTTCTTGTGCCACAGGAATTATAGGCGAGGATATAGACAGCGTTGTTGACGAGGTTAAATTGGAAATAGATGTTCCGATAGCCGCTGTACATTGTGAGGGTTTTAAATCAAGGATATGGGCAACAGGTTTTGACATTTCCGACCACGCTGTTTTGAGCAGCATTGTAAAGCCTCCAAAACAAAAAAGAAATACAATAAATTTCAAAAATTTCTATGAGAGTGCAAGACCGGAAATTGTTGAGATGTTTAAAAATTTTGATTTAGAGCCTATTTTTCTTTATTGTAATTCAACTATTGAAGAACTTTCAAGAATTTCCGAATCCCTTGCTACAACTTGTATATGCGGAACTCTCGGCAACTATTTAGGAAATGGTCTTGAAGAAAAATATGGTGTTCCCTATGTAAGAACGATAAATCCGTTGGGAATTGCCGGTTTTGAAACTTGGCTTCGTGAAATATGCAAAGTAACGGATAGAAGTGAAAAAATAGAAAAATATATTGAAGAACAAAGAGAAATTTATATTCCGCAAATTGAGGATATTAAAAAAGAATTAAAGGGACTCCGTGCAGTTCTCGGTATGGGACCGGGATATACTTTTGAGGTATCAAGGGTTTTAAATGAACTTGGTATTGAAGTTGTTTGGGCACTTGCTTGGCATTATGATAAAAAATATGAAAATGGTGATGTTCCGCCGTCAATGAAATATCTTCTTGACAACAATGTTGATTTTGAGGCAAGCGTTGCCGACCAGCAGAATTATGAGGTTATGAATATTCTTCATAAATATCAGCCGGATTTGTATTTGTCAAGGCATCCCGGTTCGACTGTGTGGGCAATTAAAAACGGTACTCCTGCTGTATATGTTGCTGATGAGTATATGATATTTGGATATAAAAATACTCTCGAATTTGCAAAAGCAGTTTTAGACAGTATACATAACAGAAGTTTTGAAAAAAATCTGGCAAAGCGTGTTAAGCTGCCTTATACCGATTGGTGGTACAAACAAAATGTTAACACATTCTTAGAGGAGGCGAAAAAATAATGGCTAAACTTTTGGATACCCAAAGATATAAATGTGCATTGGGCGCAATGCAGACCGTTCAAGCAATCACAAGAGCAATTCCGATTTTACATTCCGGTCCCGGATGCGCTCAAAAATTGTCGGATTCAATAGGAAGTTCAGGATATTTTTCGCCTAATATTTTTCCATGCACAAGTATAGGAGAAAAAGAGGTTGTTTTCGGCGGCAATAAAAAGCTTCATTCAACAATAGAAAATGCCTTGAAAGTAATTGACGCCGACCTTTATGTTGTGCTAACAGGCTGTATACCAGAAATTGTGGGAGATGATACGGGAGAGGTTGTTTCGGAATTTGCGGATTCTGAAAAGACTGTTCTTTATGCTTCAACAGCAGGTTTCAAGGGAAACAATTACAAAGGACACGAGCAAATTGTAGACGCACTTATCGAACAATATCTTAAAAAATCTGATAAAAAGCAGAAAGGTCTGGTTAATATCTGG
This sequence comes from uncultured Eubacteriales bacterium, assembly GCA_949738935.1. Classification (GTDB taxonomy): domain Bacteria; phylum Bacillota; class Clostridia; order Lachnospirales; family CAG-274; genus MGBC114079. The sequence continues at coordinate 5,376 of CATJCJ010000192.1, forward strand.
GCTGATGTGCCCTATCAAGATTTGTTCTGGCTCGGAAATCTGCGAGAGCTTGAAAGGCTTGTTGCTGAAATAGGTCTTGTTCCGAATACTATTTTCGGCTATGAAAGAGGAATTGAAAATATCAAAAAAATTCCGGAGGCAGAGTTTAATCTTTTGGTATCACCTTGGGTATCGCTTAAAAATGTGAAGAAAATGGAGAAAAAGCTCGGAATACCTTATCTTCATTATCCTACGCTTCCTATCGGCGCATTTGAGACAAGCAAATTTTTAAGAGAAGTTGGAAAATTTGCAAGAGTTGAGGAGAATAAAATTGAGGAAATAATAAATAAAAACGAAAATTATTATTATTATCTTATCGAAAGATATGCCGACCTTTTTATTGAAACCCGTGTTATGGCAAAGCAGTTTTCTGTTGTCGCCGACGCACAGTATGCTCTTGGCATAACAAAGTTTCTTACAAATGATTTGGGTCTTGTGCCTGCAAAGCAGTTTATTGTTGATGATACGCCAAAGGAATATAAAGAAATCATTAAAAAGGAATTTGAAAATCTGAATTATGGTCTTAAAGCCGAAGCGGTTTTTGAAACAGACGGCTATAAAATTCATAACGCAATAAGGGAACACGACTATCACGGCTATCCTCTTATTTTGGGAAGTTATTACGAAAAAGAAGTTACACAGGAATTATCAGGGCATTATCTTAATATTTCATGGCCTGTGCAGGATAAAGTTGTTCTTGATGATTTTTATGTGGGTTATACGGGCGGAATAAGGCTTATTGAGGATATTTATTCCGTTGCAGTTCAGAGATGGAATTAGGAGGAGCATTATGAGTTATAAAATAGCTGTAGCATCTTCCGATAAAATAAATGTTGATTTGACATTCGGTTCAGCGAATGAATTTATTATTTATAATGTAAATGGAACAGATTATAATCTGCTTGAATACAGGAAAATTGAGCTGTCTGAAAATATTTCCGCTGAAGAAAAAACTTATTGCTCTGATAAAGGCAATAATTGTGGAAATGGTTGTAATAACGGAGCGAATTGTTCGGGCGTTTTAAATAAAAAAGTTGATATTATAGGAGATTGCAGATGTGTTGTATGCAAGAAAATAGGTTTTAATGTACAAAAGCAGTTTGAAAAGCTTGTAATTACAGCATTTGATGTTGACTGCGGCGTTGATGAGGCATTGAATAAAATAACAGCTTATTTTTGGAAGATTGACAAACATCAATCCCTTAGAAACATTAGAAAAGAAAACTGACCGGACAGCCGGAGGTTAATAGGAAACTATTAACCTCATTTTTTTTGGAGGTAAAATTGTGAGAAAAATTTATAATTCTATAACAGAATTGATAGGGAATACCCCATTATTAAAATTAAATGGGTTTATTGAGCAAAATAAAATTGAGGCGGATATACTTGCAAAATTAGAATACTTTAATCCTAATCAAAGTATTAAAGACAACAGCATTGAGTATGATTGAAAATGCCGAGCGTGAAGGGAAGCTTAAAGATGGCTATACAGTCGTTGAAGCTACAAGCGGAAATACAGGAATAGGTCTTGCAGCAATAAATGTATCCAAAGACGCTGAATCTGTTTACGGAAACAAGGTATCAGAGTTGAAGCAAAGCATAGAAAAAAAACAGAATTTTTTTAAAAAGTCTGTATGAAAGCCTGGTAAATAAAATAATTACCGATGACGAGTATTTTGAGATGAAACGAGAATACGAAAATAAAATTACAAATACGCTTAATGAATTGACTCTTTTAGAGAAAGAACAAAAAGAACTGCGAAAAAAATTTAAAGATTATAACGGCGCCGGAGAGCGTATGGCTACCATTAACAGCAAAGAAACATTAACCACTGAATTGGCTGAACAATTAATCGACAAAGTTTTAGTTTACAATGATAAAAGAGTTGATGTGTTTTTCAGTTTTGACGATAATAAAAAAAGGGGTGATAATGTTGAGTGAAAAATATACGATTGCGTTATATATTCGTTTATCAATAGATGATTCCAAAACCGAAAGTCTTAGCATACATAATCAGCGCCTTTCTCTCCGAAAACACGCTGAAACGCTTCTTGATACAAACGAGTATGAAATTTTGGAGTTTGTTGACAATGGATATACGGGTACGAATTTAGCTGAGGTAAGATAGCGTAACTTTTTACATATTATGGATTTAGCTAGCTCATCTCAACTTCTTATCTTAAATAGCAACGCTCTTTATATCAGCGCCTATTTGTCTGAAATATGAAATATTTTCCGTAGGCTTTTCTCCGCTGTCCACTTTACCCACAAAACTGTAGAATATTTCAATTTTTCGTGTGTTTGTTTCTTTGTCAAGTTCGTGAATAAGAATACGGTCAATAAATTCATGAACATTTTCATATGTTAATTCATTTATCCTTGTGTATTTATGAACAAGTGCGATAAATTTTTTTATATCGGAGTTATGCTTAGCGGCTGTATTGATTACTGATGTCAATTCTTTAATTTTTTGCGTTAAAGCCTTTTTTTCTTCCTCATAACCGGCAGTCATAAATATAAATTGTTCATCTGAAATTCTTCCTAAAGCGTTATCCTCATAAAGTTTGCGGAATAACATATTAAGTTCATTTGTACGTTTTTCCGCTTTTTCAAGTTCTTTTCTTTGCAGATCGGAAGA
>CATJCJ010000193.1 GCA_949738935.1 uncultured Eubacteriales bacterium
AATAAAACCAATACCTATAAGAAGATATGCTATTGAAAAAATCAAATCTACATTCATATTTATTAGTTCTCCTTTATTTTAATTATAAAAGAATTGTTTCATATTTTTTCATTAATATCTACTCCAGTTGCGATTATTACAATAATTATATAATTCTTTAACAGAATTATATATCTGTTTATCAAAACCTCGAGGCATACCATCTCTAATTGCGCTAGTTAATTTTACTTTACCCTCTGGAAGTTCATCATAAAACACTATTGTTCTATCGTCACAAACAAAGTGTAGATTTTTTTCTAATGTTTTAGGTTTGATTACATTAATACTATATCTAATATTACCATTATATCCTCCTAAATCAATTGTAACAAACCATTTTCCTGCGTGTGGAATAGTAATTCTATAAGGGCTAACTTTTATATATCCTCCCCTATAATTAAAATCATATCCAGATTTATATTTATAAAAATTGTTTGAATCAAGAAGACATACATTAGCTGCTTTGTCCAATGTTACTTCAACGATTTCACCACCATATAAATATCCTAAATCACTATATATAAATTCCATAATATATCACTCCCCTTACAGTACATATTTAAAATATTATATTATCTATATCGGATAAAATGTATATGCTAATAACCCTTGTTTCTTTTTTAATTCCTTACATATCGTCTAACGGTAAGACATTTGACTCCATGAATAATGAGAGTCCGCTTCTCTCTATCTGAATTCTGACAAAAACTACAGAAAGGAATAAAAATATATGGATAACAATATGATTTTAGGTATCACAATATATGATAATAAAGATATAGATACAGAATCAGAAGAATTTAAAATAATGATTGCCGATGCTGCAAAAAAGTCCATATTACAAGATTGGTGTAAAATTGCAAAAGTCGAAAAATATGAAAAAATTAACAATGGACAAAAAACATATAGAGCTAATGTTGGTTTAAATTTTGTATACGAATAATTATAATTCTGTATATTGAAAATAATTTTTCTTATCACAATTTCTACATCTTACAAAATATGTATTATCGTTATCGCCATCTTTATTTAATTTAGATGCTGATGTAGTATCTGTTGGATAACTGTTTAAATATATGCCAAACTCTTTTGCGTGTATTATATAATGCCATTTAATCTCTGCACCACAATTTTCACATTTAATTTTTCCTGTTATTGTTTTCTCTGGTCTTATATTATACATGGCTTATCTCATTCCTTATATTAAGATATGACAATTATACAATTTCTGATAAATATTGTAAATGATTTCACAGAATATTTTATGTTGAATTGGCTCAACTGGTCAAGCAACACCCATGCAAAGTATAGGTTGTAAATTCTATTTCTGCATTCAAATTTCAGACAGTCATCATGGCTGTCTTTTTTAATTTAACAAATAATTATGAAAATGAAAGGATGGTGAGCATTTGGCTCAAAGAAAACTATCTAAAGAAGAACTTACTCGTGAGTCAATGAACTCACCAAAAAAAATAGATACTACAGTTGATATTAAAATACCAAGATCATCTGAGCAATTTGATTCTAGGAAACACAAATATAAATGTTCTTGTTGCGGAAAAGGTTTTAGTGGACAGCAGAAAAATAATTTTCAAAAGTCTAATAGCCCTCTTTTCCAAGCTAACGACGGATTTTTGCCTTGGTGTAAAGAATGTACTGACAAATACATGATATTATTAACTTCATTTTACTCAAACAATGAAGAACACGCAATTGAACATTTCTGTCATCAAGTAGACTGGGTATATGATATTGAACCTTTAAAATGTGCGAGGGAAATATCCAGTGATAGATCACGAATCAGTCATTATGCCGCTAAGAAGAATTTGAATGTTGGAAATAGAAAAACTTACTTTGATACTTTAAAATATAACTATGAGAGAAAACAAGATGAAGTTGTTACTTCTCGTGAACAGGCAAAATCTGAAGAATCTACTATCACCGCTTCCGCTGTTGACAGATGGGGTGTTGGGTTTACTGAAGCTGATTACAAAAATCTTGATGAACATTATCGTATGCTTAAAAAGAACAATCCAAATGCTGATAATAACCAAGAGATATTTATTAAATCTCTTTGTAATATTAACATGCTTATGGTCAGAGCATTGAAGGATGGTGATTCAGATAAGTATGTAAAACTCACTGACCAGTATGCAAAGACTTTTAAACAAGCAGGATTAAGGACTATAGAGGAAAAGGATGCAAGTAATGATGAAACATTTTGCATGACGCTCGGTTTTATATCAGATTTTACACCAGAAGAATTTTATCAGGGTAAAGAATTATATGCTGATTGGGATAAGATAGGTGATTATATTGACAGACATATTACCAGACCAATGATTAACTTGGAAACTGGTAGTGATGTAAGAGATAAAGAATTTTTCGTTCCAGAGGTGGATGAGTATGAAGAAGAATGATTTATCTCAATATGCCGACAAAAACCAACTTGAATTATATAAAAATTTCCCGTCTACACACTATTTGAGTAATCCTAATAATGTATTACATGTTCTTGCATGGGGAACTTTTTTCAAACGTAATATGCATAGATTTGTCATGGACTACTTAAAAATTACTTTATATGAATATCAGGCAATTACCATTTATATGATGGGGATTTCCAACTTAATCTGTATTATAGCAAGTCGAAATGATGCAAAATCTTTTATTGTTGCTGTTTATGCTGTTGCTAGATGTCTTCTTTATAAAGGGACTAAGTTCAGGATTGGAGCAGCCACAGAAAAACAGGCAAAACTTATTGTGTCTGAAAAGATTATTGACGAATTATGTGAGTGGTCGCCAATTCTAAGAAAAGAAATTGAAGATTATGGAACACGCAGTAACGATATTTTTGTAAAGTTTCGTAACAGTTCAAAGATAACTGTATTTGTTGCAAATGAAAACGCCAGAGGTCTTAGAAGCAACGGAATCTGTAGAGAAGAAACCAGACAGATTAAAAAGAAAATTGAAGACTCTGTTATATCACCATTCCAGACTCCAAGGAAACCAAAATACTTATTTAAGACAGATTATAAGGATAATAAATTATTAAAAGAAGAACCAGTGGATATATATATTAGCTCTAGTTGGTATGATGATGGTAACTGGATGTGGGATATTTCTAAGCAAGCGTTAGATGCAATGAAAAAGAATAAAGGCGGCTTAATGCTTGCCTTTGATGAAAGCATTGCATTAAAACACGAATTAAAGACCATTGAACAATTAGTTAAAGAAAAGAGAAAACAAGATCCTGCAACATGGAAAATTGAGTTTTTAAACTTAAAACTTCGTGACTCTTTATCTTCTTACTTTACATACAAAATGCTAATCAATCGTCAAGTATCTAAACACGTATTTTATCCACGCACTACTATTGATTTCAAATCTGGAAAGAAGAATAAATATGCAATTCCAAAATTGGATAATGAAGTGCGTGTAATATCTAATGATATTGCTTTTGTTGCTGGTAGTCAAAACGATAATTCTGTTTATTCATGTATTCGTGGAATTCCAGAAACTCTTACATATAACACAGAAACAAACACGGTTGAAGTCAAACAAGGTTATAGAAGAACTTATCCATATATGGAATCTAATCAGATTGGCGATACAACATTACAGGCAATAAGGATTAGACAATTATATGAAGATTTTGGTGGAGATTATGTTGTTGTGGATGCTCGTAATGGTGGTTTACAGGTCGTGTATGCTCTTGAAAAAGTATTGTTCGATGAAGAAAGAGGAATTGAATATCCTCCTCTGAAAGTTATGAATAATGATGAGTATGCAAAAGTATGTCAGGATAGAAACGCAAAAGAATGTATTTATGTTATAAATGCAACTCAAAACTTAAACAGTGATATTGCTATATCTTTTAGAAAAAATCTTCTTGAAGGGAAAATAGACTTTTTGGTAAATTACAATATTGCCAAGGAGGAAATTCTGAATTCCAATAAAGAATATTTAGAGAGTATCAGAGAAAATCCTGAAAGAATCGCTGATTTTGAATTGCCATTCTTGGAAACACAGTTGATGATAAGTGAATGTGCAGAATTACAATATGAAAAAATGCAACAAACTGGTGTAATAAAAATATACGAGCAAGGAAGTAAAAGAAAAGATAGATATACCAGTTGTTCTTATGGATCACATTTTTTAGACATGTTGGAATTAGATATGTTTGGTAAGAAACAAGTTCCTAGAACCAATGTCTCATCTCTCACTGCTCTTGCACGAAAGCCAAAATTATACTCTCATTAGAAAGGCGGTGATAAACATCGAAGAAAATACAAATAACAACGGAGCAATAAAAGAACAGTTTCATTCAGACAAAAAGAATGTGGATAATTTTCTAAATGGGAAATCACCGACCTTCAACTTTGCGAGTTTGAAACGATTAGCACTATCAGAATTGGCATATAAAGGTGC
>CATJCJ010000194.1 GCA_949738935.1 uncultured Eubacteriales bacterium
CTCAAATAATCAAAATCCCAAATCTTTCAGCCATTCGCTGACATCGGATTCGGACGGACGTGAAGCGAACCGATGTCCGTCGAGCCAATTGCCCGAACCAGCCTCGTCGGCAAGCAGCTTTCCGCTGCTGCCAAGACCCGAGCTTGACGATGTGCAGAACGGAACGACTGTTTTGCCCGAAAAATCGTTTGCCTTGACAAAGCCGTCCACAGGCCACGCGGCGATCTGCCACCATATAGGATAGCCAATGAAAACCGTGTCGTAGCTTTCCCAATCGGAAACGCTTGTGGATTCAAGCTCTGTTTCACGCTCATCGGGATTGTCATGTTCGTAACAGACACGGCTGTCGGGATCGCCGTAATTCAGATCGGCAGAGCTGTATGGGTTTACAGGGATAAGCTCGAACAGATCACCGTCCGTCTGCGCCGCGATCAGCTCCGCGGCGGTTTTGGTGTTGCCCGAGGCGGAAAAATATACGACGAGGACTTTGCCCGCGTTCTCGATCTTATCCGACTTGCAGCCGACAAGACCGAGCGCTAAAGCTGCGCATAAAATTATCGCAAACAGCCTTTTCATGATGTTTCACTCTCCTTTTTCTCGATAGTGACCGTTTCATTGTTGTTTCCGTAACTAAAAAACATACCGACGTCCGAGGTTATTTTTCCGATAGGTACAACGGGAACCACCGTTTGCTCTCTGTTGTCGTTATGGATTATCGCGATTGACGGTCCTTCAAACCAATAAGCAAGACTGCCAAGCTCATAGTTTCTCGTGCGCTCGTTGCTGTCGGATATTTCGGACGGAAGATCAAACGCTTTTGCATAGCCGTCAGCGGGATTCCAAAGCGCACTTGTCAGTGGGAGCATATCCGCAAAGCACCTTGCCGTGTAATTATCGAAAAGCACGCCGTCCAGCACGGTTTCGCCTGCGGTTATCGTGATCTCCGTCAGTATCGGCTCTTCGGGCGGCGGAGTGTTTTTTGCAGTTCCGCTCGATTCGTAATTGCTTGCAGCGCAGCCCGTAATTCCAAACAATGCCGCTAACGTAAGCATACATATCAGCGATAATTTTTTCATACGCACTCCTTGAGTATCTCAAGTATTTCGTCGGCGGTCAGCTTTTTGCAGCACCCCGCAGTTATATTGGTTGAATCTGCGATAGCTTTGAAATCGGTGTTTTCGGGAATTCCCATCTGCGAAAAACTTGTCGGCAGCCCGACCTCTTTAATGAAATTTTTAAGTGCGTTTATTCCCGCGAGAGCCGTTTCCTCATCGGAGCCTTTATCATATATTCCCCAGATGTTCTTCGCAAATCTCGCGAACCTTTCCACTCCGTCCTTGTAGATGTGACGGTACAATACGGGGTGAATGACCGCCAGCCCTTTCCCGTGATTACAGTCGGTATACGCTCCAAGCTGATGCTCGATCTGATGCGCTTGAAAATCCGTAATTTTGCCGATCTTCAGAATACCGTTTTCTGCCATAGAGCTTGCCCACATCAGCTCGCTGCGGGCGTTATAATTCTCGCGGTCGGCGAGCAGAACGCGCATATTTTTAATGACGCTGCGCATTACCGCTTCGTTGATATCGTCCGATAAATTGTTTTCGGAGGGCTTGCCGAAGTACGTTTCCATAGCGTGACTAAGCGTATCGAACGCTCCCGAGATCACCTGCTCAAACGGCACGGACATCGTGTACATAGGGTCGAGGAATGCGAAATCCGCCTGCGCTCCGAATAGTCCGCACTTGATCTTTGACCTTTCGTTGGTGATAACCGCGCCCGCGTTCATTTCCGAACCCGTTCCCGAAGCCGTGACTACCGCGCCCATAGGGATAAATTCGGTCGGGAATTTTTTCTTGACGATCTCGTTTTCCCAGATATCCTCGTCGATTTTCGCCTGTGCGGAAACTATCTTGCAGCAGTCGATAACCGAACCGCCGCCGACCGCAAGGATAAATTCAGCCTTGCTTTCACGGACGATTTTTGCGCCCTCCTGCACCTTGGCATAGGTCGGATTCGGCATAATTCCCGAAAACTCCACAACGTTTTTTTCGGCGGAATTTAATATCCCGATGATCTCATCGTAAACGCCATTCTTTTTAATTGAACCGCCGCCGTATGCCAGCATAACGGTATTGTAATTTTTCAGCAGACAGCCGAGATACTCCTTGACACCGCCCTTGCCGAAATACACCTTCGTCTTGTTTTCGTAAATGAAGTTGTTCATAATAAATTACTCCTTTATTAAATGCAAGACACCGCACCGCTCAAGCGTTCCGCTTGACCTGCCTGCGCATATTGTCATATTTGCTTCGCAATTATGACAATACGCTTGCTGCGGATGCCTTGCTAAAATTGCCTTTCCCAAAATTTGACCGCATCGTCAAGCCAACCCTCGGCGACCGTTCCCGTGCCTATCCCGAAGCCGTGCCGCAGCCCCTCGTAAACGTGAAATTCGGTATCGATACCGAGAGCGCTCATATTGTCCAGACGCGCTTTCATTGTCCGCCAGTTTGCTATACCATCGCTGTCGCCGACGCAAACGTAGGTCGGCGGATCGTTTTCGGAATATTCGCTGAAACCCGTATACTGCATTATCACCGCTCCCGCGTGAGGAAGCGCGCGTTCTCCGAAGCCCTCCGCGCCGTAAGAGCCTACCCACGCGGACATTCTTGCTCCCGCCGAGCCGCCCCACAGCGAATAGCAGTCGGTGTCGACCTCAAGCTCATCGGCATGATCGAAAATAAACGCTATCGCCCTTGACAAGTCCTCGCACGCGGTCTGCGCACCGGGACGGTAGATGACCGCAAACGCGTTATAGCCGCGCTTCGACAGCTCCAGTGCGTGTGGAAAACTGTCCTGCATAGCCCCCACATACGCAAATCCGCCCCCTGCGCTGCAAACCGCAAACTTTTCTCCCGGAGTTCCCTTGAAGAAGAATAGACCCGTGTCTTTTTTCCAAGGGTCGGCTGCCCTTTCCGATTCCGAATAAATATCGTAGAATATCACATCGCCCGTAGCCGCATGAGAGCGCATATAATTCGCAATCTCAACGGTTTTATCGGGGTCAATGTTATTGTACCATGTGAGCCGCAGATCGCCGAGCGTTTCGCCGCTGTAATAGCCCTCGTCTACGGGGAAAATAAGTCTGCCGTAATCACCGAAAACGGGATCGCTTATCACGTCCGAAATCCTGGTATCACGGGTATATGGATCGCTTGTTATCACGGGCTCGCTCACTTCCTCTGCGGTTGTTTCGGGCGGAATGCTTGGGTTGTTTTCCGTGCTTACGGGTTTGGAGCTTTCGTCGCTTTGAACGACATTCATAGTGCTCTCGGAACTTATCTCCGAGTTGCACCCCGATACGCAGAGCATTATCATTAAAGTCAATACGACTGCAAATTTTCTCATTTTCGCCGCTCCTTTTTCTCTATTATAAACAAAAAAGACCTCCGATGGAAGTCTCTTTTGGTTTATAAGTTTATACCTTGGGGTTCACAGTTAGCTCAAAACCGCTTTTTTCGCCGCACGCAGAAACTCTTTAACTGTTGCGGAGGGCTTTGGCGAGTGCAGTAATCCATATGGAATACTGTAATCCCAATCCACGGGAATGACCTTTAACAGCGGGTGAACATTCGCCCAGCCCGCGATAGCGAGCAGAATGTCATTGCTGTTTTCACAGCGGTTGAAAATGCTCATATTATAAAAATCAAAGTCTACGATATTTATTTGACTGTGATTTTTCCATATCTCATCGCGCAGACGGTCGACATAGCTGCTCCAATTCCGTTTCATCAAGAGCAGGTTTTCACCGTACAGATCTTCAATGGAGAGCCTGTCCTTTGCGGCAAGCCTATGGTGTATAGAAACCGCACAGCAAAACGGTTCACGCGACAGCTCAAGCCCCGAGCATTTCCGCAGATCAAGCATTGCCTCGTCGAAAATTCCCCCTACGACGTCAATATTTTTCCCAAGATTTCCGAGTATCTCACGCGCGTTTTCGGGAGTGTTCTCAAACGGAACAAGCTCAAATTTCAGATTTGGGCAGTACACCTGTATTTTTCCCCAAAGCTGCACCAAAAGCTGCGCGGGGGTCATCGGCGACGTTCCTATTCGGATAAGGCTGCTGTCGGACTGCATGGCGTTTTTCGCGCGCAGAACGGACTCCTCGCAGTATCGGATAATATATTTCGCGTCCTGATAGAGCGACTTTCCCGCTTTCGTGAGCGTAAGTCCGCGGTGTGTGCGCTCAAAGAGCTTAACGTCAAGTGAACTTTCGAGCAGATTGATCTGCTTAATTACCGCTGTCGGAGTAATGTACATCTCCTCGGCGGCTTTGTTGAAGCTGCCCGCGTCGGCAACCCTCAAAAATGTTTCAAGCTGCGGATTATACATGGCTCGCTCCTTTCAACGATCCTCTTAGCTGCTTTTATACCATTATAATATATTTTTTTCAAATTGTCAATAAGTATTAAGTCAAAAGTATAAACTATATAACTTTTAGGAACTTCTCATATGTTTGAAAATTTAGTATAATAAACGCAGGGCAAATTTCGCAAGCCGCTGTGAAAATGGAGCGAAGCGGAGTTTTTACAGCGGGCTAGCGCGGACTTGTTCCGCGCGGTGCGAGAATTTGCTTTGAGATGGTATAATAAATATCAAAGAAGCATTGCGAGGTGATTTTATGAAACACGCTGTTAAAGGAATAGTACCCGTATTGCTTTCGGCGGTGATTTGCGGATGCTCAAACAGCGCTGCAACAAGCAGCGGTATAAATAATTCATTACCCATGGAAAGCAACTCGTCACTAAATAATACCGAAAGTACCGACCGTGAAAGCTCAATCGACAATGCGTTGTCAGACGAAACGACAGCAGGTTCCGCCGAAAGCGGAAATACTGCGGAAAGCGGTGATATTATCGAACAAGAGATTTTACTTTCACCTAAAACATTCCCCAAAGACTTAGCGGAAATTCCACACGAATATTTTAACGCCGCACAGGAGCAGGGAACGCTCGTTGACCTCCATTACACCACCTACGAATCCTTTTCCTATGAAGAAAAAACGCGTGAGCTTAAAAAGCACGCTGTGGTGTATCTGCCATACGGTTATAACGATCGGGAGAAATACAACGTGTTTTACCTTATGCACGGCGGCTGGAGCAATGAAACGACCACGCTCGGAACTCCCGAGGCTCCGTCGGCTATGAAGAATGTGCTTGACAATGCCATTTCGGAGGGCAAAATTTCTCCGCTGATAGTAGTTTGTCCTACTTACAACAATACAAGCAGCGAGGACAGCGCAAGCTACAGCCTTGCGCTTCAGCTCACGAGAAATTACCACAACGAGCTGATAAACGACCTCATACCCGCAGTCGAGGGAAAGTACAGCTCCTATGCGGAAAGCGTTTCCGCTGAGGATTTGATCGCCGCGCGCGATCACAGGGGATTTGGCGGATTTTCAATGGGCTCTGTCACGACATGGCGGACATTTGAGTATTGTCTGGATTACTTCCGATACTTCGCGCCGTCAAGCGGCAGCCTTACAACCGACGGCAGCTATATGGACGATATAGTAAAGAATTCGGGGTATGCTTGGAACGATTTCTTCCTTGTCACTATGACGGGAACAGAGGACTTTGCAGCCTCGGCATTTGAACAGCAAATAGAAAATATGCAGAATTACGACAGTTTCCGTTATTCCGACACCGAAAAGGACGGCAATCTTACATTCCGCATAAAAGAGGGATATTCTCACAACGGAGCAGCGTCAATGGAGTATGCCTATAATGCGCTGCTGTGGTTCTGGAATACAAATCAATAAGCAGGAGGCTAGCGTGAAAGACAAAAACCAAACACAACCCAAAGGCATAACAAAAAGGCCCTGCAAGGATCAAATTTTTTTGCAGAGCATCACGAAGGATAAAAC
>CATJCJ010000195.1 GCA_949738935.1 uncultured Eubacteriales bacterium
CACAAAATCATGCTTGGAATATGGTTTATGCTGACGGCAGGTGGTTGCATGTGGATGTGTCGGCTAACGACCATTATAAACAAAAGTATATTTTAATGAGCGAAACAGTAGATAACCGTATTGATGAAAACCCGGCGGCTACGGCTTTTCTGCAAGAACTGTTAGTTCCCGGATCAACTAAATAAAAGTATAATAAAAAACAAAAGGCGAACCGCAAAAAAAGTGGTTCGCCTTTTCATATATAACTTTCCATATGGAAAATAAATTACAAAGGAGCGAAACACAATGCAGCACAAAAAATATCAAAGATTTATTGCATGGCTGTTGACGTTTGCGGTAATGTTTGGCATAGTGCCAATATCCGCTTTTGCTGAAACGCTGGGCGACAGCAACACCGTAACCATTAAAAGAGTTAATCGCGATGAATATTTGGATAAATCCACCGGCGGCAGTTTTGGCGGCGGCGCATGGACTTATACCTCTAACAAGGGTACAACTGGCGCGGCCTACTGCATAAATTGGGGGCTTGGCACGGTATCGCCCAGCAAGACGCTTACCTTGCAGAAATATAACCGCGACCCCAAGACGATGGGCGCTTTTGCTAACGGTTATCCCCAGCGCAGTTTGGAGCAGTTTAAGGAGCTGCATCAAAGCGATGTGCGAGGGATTGAAAATTTAACCGAAAATGAATACGCTTATGCAACCCAGATTGCTGTCTGGTCTACCTGTGGGCAGGTCAAAGTGCCAGACACACCTTTTACAGCTGGACGTGCCAGCTTGGTGGAGCCAACCTCTGACGCGCAGAAAATCCGGGTGTTTGACGCAGTTAAGGCCATTTTAACCCAAGCCAACGGTTGGACGCATTACCTATCCACCGGTTTATCTGTTCGAGCGGAAGAAAATGAGGATAAACGTGGCGTGGAAATTGTAAATGAGTTAGGGCTTGCCGGGGCGGCAAATAATAATGCTGACGGCATAAAAAAGGAAACTATTAACGGCAAAGAATATTATACCAGAACAATGTATGTATCCTCGGCAACCTCCACCTGGGTGGACAGTTATCTGACAAAAATTTATTCGGACGACGCCCCAAGAGGCACAATATTTACAACGCTGAATAATACAGCTTTGCAAACCACAACTTATAATGGCAAAACCTGTTATCTGGTGGATACCAGCAACAATCGGCAGACCAATTTGAATGCCAATTATGAAGAATTTTATGGTGCATTTAAGGTTGCAATCCCTGTGGACAGTGCAGCGGCAGAGGGTAGTTTTAATATTAAAGCAGTTGGCCGAGCAGGACAATACAACCTTTTTCTGGCTCACAATCCCACCTCAAGTGAGCAGTCGTATATCGTGGCCGATCCTGGCTATACCTCCTTAGAGGCCCAAATGCCTTTCAAGTGGACTTCCAAAGAAGAACTTGACGAAACGGCCAGCTTGCAGGTTGTTAAAGCCGGAGCAGGCGGCGCACCGCTGGAGGGAGCAGAATTTACCTTGATTGGCAGCGGCGGCACGACTGTAACCGGCAAGAGCGACCGCAATGGCCGGATTGAGTGGAACGACTTGCCTGCTGATGAAAGCTATACGCTGACCGAATCAAAAGCCCCGGCAGGCTATAACATCGTCGACCCGGTGAACGTAACTCTGCAAGCCGGGCGCACCAATTATCTGACGGTACGAAATAACACTGAAAAATCTTTTCGAGTCAAGAAAATTGACGCTCAGAATAAAAGCTCATTACCAGGCGCAGTTTTCCGTTTTGAGCAGATTGACGGCGGCTTTACCACCACTGGCACAACCGGCTTTGACGGTATTATTGAG
>CATJCJ010000196.1 GCA_949738935.1 uncultured Eubacteriales bacterium
ACACCAAAGCGAAAGATATAATGAGCGGCAGAAAGGCAGACCCGACTTTCTACCCTGTGATTTATGGATTGGAGGAAACCGACGACTGGACGGACGAGAAAAACTGGTATAAGGCGAATCCGTCTTTAGGTTACACAATCGGAATAGACAGGGTGCGTGAAGCCTATAAAAACGCTATTGATAACCCCGCCGAGGAAAATGTGTTTAAACAGCTTAGACTTAATATGTGGGTAAACTCAACCGTCTGCTGGATACCCCACCACGTATATGACAGAGGAAACAAGCCTATTGATTTTGAGAGCTTAAAAGGCAGAGAGTGCTACGGCGGGCTTGACCTTTCAAGCACATCTGATATAACGGCGTTTGTTCTTATCTTTCCTCCGAGAACAGAAAACGAGGATTATATCGTTTATCCTCATTTCTGGCTGCCGGAGGATACTCTTGAACTAAGGTGCAGGCGTGACCATGTTTTGTATGATGTGTGGAAACGTCAAGGCTTTATAAACACCACCGAGGGCAACGTAATCCATTACGGATTTATCGAAAAGCACATCGAACGTTTAGGCGAGATTTATAATATAAAAGAAATAGCCTTTGACCGATGGGGAGCGGTGCAGATGGTGCAGAACTTAGAGGGCATGGGATTTACGGTTGTTCCGTTCGGACAGGGCTATAAGGATATGAGCCCGCCCACAAAAGAATTTTATAAATTGCTAATGGAGGGTAAAATCAATCACGGCGGCAACCCCGTTCTAAAATGGATGGCGGGAAACGTGGTTATACGAACTGACCCTGCGGGAAATGAAAAGGCGGATAAAGATAAATCGACGGAAAAAATAGACGGTATTGTGGCGGCGATTATGGCGCTTGACCGCTGTATACGAAACGCCGGAAACACGGGAAGCGTTTATGACGAGAGGGGACTTTTGATTTTGTAATTATGGGGGGATTGATACTATGGGAATATTAAAAGGATTATTTAAATCAAGGGACAAACCGAAAAACAGAACGGCGGGAAGTGCCTACAGTTTTTTTATGGGAAACAGCACAGCCGGAAAAAGAGTAAACGAGCGTTCGTCTATGCAGCTTACAACGGTTTACGCCTGCGTCAGAATTTTGGCTGAGGCGGTGGCAGGTCTGCCGTTAAATCTTTATGAATACAAGGAAAACGGCAGCAAAGAAAAAGCTTTTAACAATCCGCTGTATTTTTTATTGCACGATGAGCCTAACCCCGAAATGACCTCGTTTATATTTCGTGAAACGCTTATGACGCACCTTCTTTTGTGGGGCAACGCCTATGCGCAGATAGTGCGGAACGGCAGAGGCGAGATTTTGGGCTTATACCCTCTTATGCCTGACAGAATGACGGTTGATAGGGACGATAAAGGGCAGCTTTATTATGAGTATAGGGTTAATTCTGATGACGCACCGATTAATGAAAATTCGACTGTGAAATTAAAACCTTATGAGGTGTTTCATATTGCGGGGCTTGGCTTTGACGGACTTGTTGGTTATTCGCCTATCGCTATGGCTAAAAATGCCATAGGAATGGCTATAGCCTGCGAGGAATTCGGCTCTAAGTTTTTCGCAAACGGAGCACAGCCAAGCGGTGTGTTGGAACATCCAGGTCTAATCAAAGACATTAAAAGAGTAAGAGCAAGCTGGCAGGCGGCATACGGGGGCAGCACAAACGCAAATAAAACCGCTGTTTTAGAGGAAGGTATGAAATACACACCTATTTCAATAGCCCCTGAACAGGCACAATTTTTGGAAACGAGGAAATTTCAGATTGACGAGATAGCGAGAATATTCAGAATACCGCCTCATATGGTCGGCGACCTTGAGAAATCGTCCTTTTCAAACATTGAGCAACAGTCGCTTGAGTTTGTGAAATACACTCTTGACCCATGGGTTTCAAGATGGGAACAGGCAATAACCCGTTCACTTTTGACGGCTGAGGAAAAAAAGAAATATTTTGTCAAATTCAATGTTGACGGGCTTTTAAGAGGAGACTACGAAAGCCGTATGAGAGGCTATTCAATCGGTATTCAAAATGGTTTTATGTCACCGAACGATGTAAGGGAGCTTGAAAATATGAACCTGATACCCGACGAATTAGGCGGTAATCGTTATATGTGCAACGGAAATATGGTTGACATAGGAAGCGCCGGAAATTGGAGTGAAAAATATAAAAAAGAAGAAATCAAAAACTTATTTGTTATGCCTCGTACCAAATGCGAAATAAATGGTGCGGGAAAAATTATCGCCGTGGATTTTGACAATACTCTTGCTGTGACAAAATATCCAAAAATTATTAAACCTGTATTTACCACGATAGAACTTGTAAAACGTCTGAAATCGGAGGGGGCGACAATTATTTTGTGGACCTGCAGAGAGGGCGGAATACTTTGTGAGGCGGTGGAATGGTGTGAAAAACAAAAAATACCAATAGATTATATTAATGAAAATACTCCAGAGAGCATTAAGCTCTATGGTGACAGCCGAAAAATAAACGCCAATATCTATATTGATGACAAAAACTATTATTTCAGGGGGGAAGATATGTGAAAAAATTCTGGAAATGGGAAAAATCTGACAAATTAAAAATACCTGATATTGCTGATGAAATGCCAGGGGAAAAAGAGTCCGAAAGGACTTTATTTTTATGTGGCGTAATAGCTGAAGAAAGCTGGTTTGACGATGAGGTTACGCCGAAGCTTTTCAAAGATGAATTGACAAGCGGAATAGGAAATATTACCGTGTGGATAAACTCACCTGGCGGAGATTGCATAGCAGCAGCACAGATTTATAATATGCTTTCAGAATATGAAGGCAAGGTTACAGTTAAAATTGATGGAATGGCAGCAAGTGCCGCAAGCGTTATAGCAATGGCTGGAGATGAAATTGTTATGTCACCTGTTTCAAATATTATGATACATAACCCATCAACAGTTGTTTACGGTGATTGTTCAGACTTTCAAAGAGCTATAGGAATGCTTAATGCTATTAAAGAATCTATTATAAATGCATACGAAATAAAAACAAGATTACCAAGAATAAAATTATCGCATTTAATGGATTCTGAAAAGTGGATGGATGCAAAAGAAGCTGTAGAATTAGGATTTGCAGATAAAATAAAAGCATATCAAACAGCAAATGACAATATTAAATATACTTTATCAGATGTCTATAACGTTCAAACTACGGCGAATAAAATTTTGTATAATAAAATTTACAACAAATATGGCAGAGAAAATACGGCGGTACATCAGGCTGAAATTCCAATAGTAAATGAACACCCTATAAATGATAATATAAGATATTTGTGCTACATTAAAAAATTTATCTAAATTTACACTTTTATAAAAATAAAACAATTAAGAGAGGATTGATTTTATGTTAGTAAAAATTGAGAAATTTAGCAAAGAAGAAATTTTAGTTGTAAGCAGTAGAACAGTTGCGGAAGATTTTGAAAAAGAGCACGCAAAGGTTTTAAGGAGTATTTTGGAGCTTAGCTCAGAGATAACGCCAAAATTGGCTCTATCTTATTTTATAAAATCAGAATATAAAGACAGTATGAACCGAACGCAAATAGAATATCTTTTAACTCGTGATGGCTTTAGTCTGCTTGTTATGGGCTTTACAGGCTCAAAAGCTCTTAACTGGAAACTAAAATATATTCAAGCCTTTAATGAAATGGAAAAAGAACTCAAAAGGCTGTATAACGAGCGTAAACAATGGGAAATTGAAAGAGCAAAGGGGGTTGTTGTTCGTCATATTTTGACAGATACAATAAAAATGAAAGTCGCGGACAGCCCAAATAAAAGGTTTATGTATCCCAATTACACAAAGCTTATATACAAAATACTGTTTGGCAAAACAATGAAAGAATTGCAGGAGAGCTTTGCTGTTAAAGCCAAAGAAAGTATAAGAGACTATTTAACATCGGAGCAGCTCAAAGAGGTAGAAAGTATGGAAATGCTCATAAGCTCTCTTATAAGCCTTGGAATGGATTATCAGGAAATAAAGGAATTTATAGAAAGCAAATATATAAAACAGCTTGCGGGCTGAAAATAACGGAGGTAAAAACTATGACTATTACAGAAATGCTTGAAAAAAGAAAAAACGCGGTTGATTCGGCGGTAAAATTCGCGGAATCACATAGAACAGAAAGAGGAACTTTAACAGACGAGGACTACGGAACATATCAGACAATGGAAAAAGAAATAGAGGATATGAGCCGTGAAATTTCCCGTATGCAGAGGGAGGAAGATATGAAAAACGAGCTTTCAAAGCCTGTTAATATGCCTATTGTTTCAAAACCAACAAAGGCTGATGATGAGGAGATTAAGTCTTTCAGAGCTAAAAACGAATATAAGTCAGCTATGATAGGCGCTTTACGCTCCAATTTCAGAAATGTATCAAATGTTTTACAGGAAGGCGTAGACGCTGACGGCGGCTATCTTGTACCGGAGGAATACGACAGAAGACTTATCGATGTGCTTGACGAGGAAAACATTATGCGTACTTTAGGCACAAAAATTGTTACAAGCGGACAGCATAAAATCAATATAGCCGCGACAAAACCCGCCGCCTCTTGGATTGAGGAAGGCAAGCCTTTAACATTCGGCGACGCTACATTTGACCAGATTTATCTTGACGCTTTCAAACTTCATGTGGCTATAAAAGTAACGGAAGAATTGCTGTATGATAGCGCTTTCGGTCTTGAAAATTATATTGTTACACAGTTTGGAAAAGCACTGTCAAACGCTGAGGAGGACGCTTTCTTAAACGGCGACGGCAAAAATAAACCAACGGGAATTTTTGCGGCAACCGGCGGAGGTATTGTCGCCGATACGGTTACAAAAATTAAAACTGATGATATGATTAATCTTGTATATGCTCTGAAACGCCCTTACAGAAAAAAAGCGAAATTCATTATGAATGATAAAACTCTCGCTTCACTTCGTACGCTTAAAGATAACAACGGAGCTTATATTTGGCAGCCCAACTATCAGGGAGGAGAACCCGACAGACTTTTGGGCTATGAGGTGTATACTTCGGCTTACGCTCCAACCGGCGCTGTGGCTTTCGGTGATTTTTCATATTACAACATAGGAGACAGAGGCACACGCTCATTTGCTGAGTTAAAAGAGCTTTTCGCGGGTAATGGTATGGTTGGTTTTGTAGCCAAGGAAAGAGTGGACGGAAAACTCGTGCTTCCCGAAGCTGTTCAGATTTTGAAAATAGGAGGCACAACACCAAGTGGCGGTTCGTCCGACAGCGGAACAACGAAATCTTAGTGAGGTAATATAATGGCGATGGTTGATTTACAGGAAATGAAAAATTATCTGAGAGTGGATTTTGATGACGATGACGATTTGATTGCCGATATTATCGAAGCCGCTCAAAAACTATGTATGGATATTGCCAGAATTGACAATGAGGCTGTTTTCTCTTCTGACAGCGGTTCGAAAACGGCGGTAATGTATACGTGCGCTTATCTTTATGAACACAGGGAAAGCGCTGACCATCACGCTTTGACAATGACGCTCCGCTCTCTTTTGTTTTCACAGAGAGAGGGTGTATTTTAGTGGCAAAAAAACTATTAGAGCGATTAAGACACAAAATTGACGTCTACGCAAAATCAGAAAGTAAAACAGAGTTCGCCGAAATTACTTATGACTACAAAAAAATAACGTCCGTATGGGCTGAAGTCAAACCAATTTCCGGCAAAGAAAACAGTATTAAAGGCGATTCAGCGCAAGTATCGGTTACGCATAGAATTATTACAAGAAGTGAGGCGATTAAAAAACCTCGTAATGATATGTATTTTGTTTTTAAGGGGCAAAAATATGAAATTGAATATTTTTCATGCTATTACAAATGTGTGATTGAATTTTATTGTAAATTAATTATAGAAGGGGATAAAGATTATGGGCAAAAATAAAACCGAAACAGTAGATGAGATTTTAGTTGACGGCACAAAAGAAATTGCCGCGCCATTTAGAGCTAAACAGGCAATGGTATCACTTGAACAGCTTATACGTAAAAAGCTTGAAAAAGACGGTAAAAGGGACGTGACAAAAGAAATTTACGTTAAAAGTCTCGGAGGGAATATAACTGTAAAAAATCCAAGTGACACGCAGAAGATTGAGTTTGCGGATAAAACAAAAACGGGAAGCTATGTAGATATGATGGAGGCTTATGGCAGATTAATCTATGACTGCTGTCCAATGCTTCATTCAAAGGAATTACAGGAAAGTATCGGAGTAAATTATCCTTATGATACAGTTAAGGTAATATTTGATATGGAGGAAATCACCGAAATTGGTCCAAAAATATTAAACTTCTTTGACGATGACGAAGAGGATGACGCAGATGAAAAACTAAAAAACTCATAATGCGTGACAGCGAACTTGATATGCTCGCTTTCTTTGCGGTCAGAGGGGTTAAGCCTAACGATATTTTAAGGTCGGGGGCTTTGACGCGAAGATTTTATTATCACGCTATGGAAATGTATTATAAAGAGCGAAATGAATTGATTGAAATTTTGGTAAAAGTGTTGGGAGGCGGTAAATAATGGCAAAAACCATAAGTACCGTTCTCAATCTTAACGATAAATTCAGTGATAAGCTGAATAAAGCGAAAGAAAATATTTTTATTTTTAAAAAGGAACTTCAAAACTGTGAAAAAGCCGCGAAAAATACAGATAAAGCTTTAGATAAAATGGGAAGCGCCGCCGATAAAAAAATGGATGAAGCGGGTAAAAAAGTTGAAGTTTTTGGAGATAAACTTAAAAGTTGTGACGGAGCGGTAAAAAATGTTAACAAAGTTTTGGGAACGCTCATTAAAACCGCAGCGGCCTCTGGCATGGCAGGTGCGGCAGGAATGGGAGCTTTCGCAAAGTCATCTCTTGACACTTACAAAGATTTTCAGCAAAGTATGGCGAATACAGGAGCTATCGCGGGAGCAGAAAAAGGCTCCGCTGATTTTAAGGCTCTTGAAAAGGCAGCTCGTGAAGCCGGCAGAAGCACTTCTAAAACGGCTCAGGAGTCAGCGGACGCTCTCGGATATATGGCACTTGCCGGCTGGAAAGTGGAAGAGCAAATCAATGGACTTATGCCGATTTTGAGACTTTCTGAGGCGACAGGGGCAGACCTTGCGATGACATCTGACCTTGTTACGGATTCAATGTCGGCTATGGGTATTAAGACTGAAGAGCTTAGTAAATATCTTGATGTTGCGGCAAACGCTAACAATAAGACAAATCAGACCGCCACACAAATGCTGGAGACATTTATAGGCGCGGGTGGTATGTTTAAAGAACTTGGTACTTCTATGGAAGAGGCCGCGGCGCTTTCGGGTGTTTTGGCTAACAGGGGTATTAAAGGCTCTGAAGGAGCGACGTCTTTAAATTCTATACTTATAAATCTTATGGGAAACAGCAAGTCGAGCGCTATGGCTTTGGAAAGACTTGGTGTAAGCGCGTATGACTCAAACGGAAAATTCAAGGGAGTAACTCAAACTCTTGAGGAAATAAGCGCCGCTATGAAGAACGCCTCGGATGAGGACAGAGGATGGTTTCTTTCAAAGCTTGGCGGCAAAACACAGATAGACACGTTAAACGCTTTATTAAGCGGTATCGAGACATTAAACAAAGACGGTGTAAATGAGGTTAGGGAACTTACAGCTGAGTTTGAGAAATCAAACGGGGCTCTGGAAAAAATGGCTGACGCTATGAGAAATACTTTTTCAGGCTCAATGGCGATAGCCGGTTCCGCTATGGATGATTTTAAGATAACAATAGGAGAAAAATTAGAGCCGTACATCTCAAGATTTTTGAATTGGTTTGCTGAAAAGCTGCCTGGAGCGGCTGAAAAGGTCTCGCTATGGCTTGACCGTAATTTGCCCAAAGCCATAAACTTTCTTAAATCGGCGTTTGAGAAAATAAAGCCTGTTATTGGCTTTGTAATTGACCATTTTTCAGAGCTTATTTCTGTTGCGACTGGGTTCGTTGTCGCTTTGGCGTCATTCAGCGCTATAACGAAAGTTTATTCATGGTATAAAAAGCTTCGGGCCGCAGGGTCAGCTCTTAAAGCTGTACAGCTCGCCCTTAACACGTCAATGCTCGCTTGTCCGCTTACGTGGCTCGCTGCCGCGGTAGGAACGGTAGTAGGGGCGCTTTCGTTGTACAGCGACGCTGTTGAGGAAGCAAAGGAAATTGACCTTGCGAAGCATTTCGGAGATATAGAACTTTCCGCCGAGGAATGCTCGAAGGTTATACAAAGTGTTTTTGGACCTAATGTTTATAAGGAAACAGACCTTGTAACGGCGGCATATGAAGAAGCTAAGAAAAGTATAGAGGCTCTTTCGGAAGCATCAGGTGACCTTAATAAGCTTAATTTTAAGCTTAGCCTCGACCCTAAAAGTGTGCCGAAAGAGGAGTACCTGAAAGTCGCGGATGAGTATATTAAAAATATGAATGCCGCTTTAAAAGACCAGCAGTATGCCCTTGATGTGGATATTAAGCTTATGATAAGTGACACAGAGCTTGCGGCAAGTTTCAGCAAAGATACAGCCGCGTTTTACGGCAAACTTTCTGGTAAAAGCCAAGAATTGGGAACAAAGCTTAAACAGGCTGTAGAGAACGCTTATAAGCATAATTGGGATTTTGACAGCAGTGAGGCTGTCTCAGCCATACTTAATGAGCAAACGAAAATACAGGACAAGATAGCGGCGGCACAAAGTGAGGCAAAGCTGGAAACCCTTAAATATGATTTCGCTCACGGGGATTTGAGCGCTGAGAGTTATGTGTCTCTTATGGAAGCGGCGAAAGAGGAAACCGGAAAGTTAAGGGAAACGTATGACCAATCAAGAACCAATACTATCGCCAACGCGAAGATTATGTATGCCGGTAACTCCGCAAAGATTGCGGAAATTACAGAGGAAGCTAATCGGACTTACGCACAAAAGGTGTCTGAGTTGGGAGGAAAAAGCATCGCTCTGGGAGGAGCCTCAATTGTATCAGCCTATGAAAAAGAGTTCAAGATGGCGGCGGAACAGTTTAAGTCATGGGAAGAAAGTACTTTAAATCAAAAAGACGTGTATAATTTTTTAGACGAATTTAATAACGGCAATATGTCAGCGGAGTCTTTTGAGAACGCTTTAATAAATATAGGAAGCGTAGCCGCACAGTCGTCTTCAATAAGTGGAATACAGAGAGAAAACATAGCGGAATTGTATGAGGCTATGCAAACAGATGTAGAGGCTATGAGGGAAGACGTTAAAAATCTTGAGACAGTTCCTCAGGAGCTTCAGAACGCTTTATTGCAGGCTGACCTTATAGGAGCAATCGGCGGAGACGAGGATTCCAAACTTCATCTTGGGGCTATGATTGCGGCTAAATCTCTTTCACCCGAAAAGGCTCAGGAACTTTTTGAGGCTTCCGAGAAATTCGGTGAGAATTGCCCAAAGGGTATATTCAGCGATAAAAATATACAAGAAGGCTTAACGGCGGCTGAAGACTACAGAAATTTTATATCTGAAAGGCTAAGCCAGCCTTATACAATTGACGCGGACCTTAAAATTAATTTTAATACTACAACAAGTTTTACGGGACCGGTTTTACCGGAAACATCGTCATCGGCTTCGGTAAAAGCCGGTGTAACGCCGAAAAAGATTATCACGCCGAAGCCTCAAATAGGACCTCAGAAAAGTAAAGGTTTGAAAACAGGTCCAAATATAAAGAAAGGCAATGCCACAGGTACGCCGTATTTTGGAGGCGGTCTCACAAAAATTAACGAACACGGAGGCGAGATTATCAATCTGCCCACAGGAGCTCAAATTATACCTTCTGATAAGTCGGCGCAGATGGTAAGAGAAAACGCTAAATACAGAACACCGAATATAAATATGTATAATATATCGCCTGCCGGTTTTTCCGATATGCCGTATTTCGGCTCGGGTTTAAAATCAATGAGCGGAGGCGGCGCTTATTCGGATTTTCCCGTTAACCGAGGAGCTGATTCAAATATAAAGAATTTTGGTGATATAAACGTTAATGTGACTATTGGCGGTAATATCGTGGGAATTGAGGATTTCGCCGATGAAATAGGCGGTATTGTGAGCGGAAAATTTGTTGACGCTATAAGAGCTGTGTAAGGAGGCGGATTTATGGATTTATTTGATATTGAGGGGCTTGATGAACTTGCCGAGGCGATTAACAATACAAAAAAAGCTTATAAAAAAGAGGTTAAAAAATTTATGAGAGCGGAGGGAGCGAAACTCAGAAAACGTACCGCGAAAACCGCCAAATCTTATATAGGCGAAAAATCGGGAAAGTATCACAAAAGCATAAAAAGAGGAAAGTATTATAAATATAAAGGAGACAACGCCGACAGCATAAGAGTCTATTCGGGAGCTCCTCACGGACATTTGATAGAGTACGGTCACGAAATGATTGGGCATAAGCCCACTAAAAATCATCTCGGTTATGTAAACGGACATCTTGTTTTTAAAGCGGCGGCCGATTCTTTCGAAAATGAATATGAGGGCGACTGTGAAAAATTCAATGCCGAAGTTATGAAAATGTTAGAGTAAAAAGGAGACGGTTATGGTTACGTTAAAGGATATTTTTAAAGCCGTATGTGAGCACATGGAGGAGGTTACAAGTTTTCCGGCAGTCGACAGTGATATGGAAGAGCCTATTATAAGACCGTCGTTTAAAATATTCATGGATACGGTAAAGTCAGGTTTGTTCTCATCGGCATTAAGGGAATTAAAGGTATATTTCAATATTTATTTTTATTCTTCGGACCGAAAGCACAGCAAAGCCGAGCTTATGGACATAGAGAATAAAATAGCTTTTTCATTTCTTGAACCGTTTGTGATAAAAGAAAATTGTGTTGTTTATGTTGATGATTTGGAGTTTGAAAAACTTCCGGATGGAATATTGAATTGTGGATTTAATTTTGAGATAGCGACAGAATTTATTAATGAAAGTGAACTTGATAATATGGAAGAACTTAAGATTAACGAAACTATAGAAGATTTGTATAATGAAATTTAAAGAGCAAATGAAAAGAAAAAGCAGCCTAAGAAACATCTTGACACACGTGCCAGTACGTGTTAATATTAAACCATAGAAAGGAGATAACAAATGAAAACATCAGAATTAATTAAGATTTTGAAAAATAATGGATGTTATCTTTTAAGAAATGGCAAAAAACACGATATTTGGTACAGTCCTAAAACTCAGAAACAATTTTCTGTGCCAAGGCATTTATCACAGGATATACCAAAAGGAACTTATAACAATATTAAAAAAGACGCGGGATTTTAGTACACAAAATTTGAAAGGAGTAATAATAGGTATGGCTAAGTATATTTATGCCGCTGTTTTTACAAAAGAAGATAATGGTCAGTATTCAGTGAATTTTAATGACTTAGACGGCTGTTACACTTGCGGAGATAATCTGGAAGAGGCTATTGAAATGGCTGAGGATGTTCTTGCTTTAACGTTATATGGATATGAATTGGAGGATAGAAAAATTCCGCCCGCAACTTCTATTTTAGATATTAAAGTTAATGAAAATGAGTTTGCTAATTATATAGCTTGTGATACTTTGGGATATAGAAAAATGCACAATAATAAAGCGGTCAAGAAGACATTAACTATACCAGAATGGCTTAATGAAGAAGCATTAAAAAAAGACATAAATTTTTCGGCGGTACTTCAAGAAGCTCTTCAGGAAAAATTAATGATTAAATAACAAACAAATAATAAAAGCGCCTGACATTAAAATGTTGGGTGTTTTTATATGCAAAAAATATAGGAGGGGTTATAATGGCGACAAAACCAACAATTGCAATTACATTTAAACAGCTGGCTACGACGCTCATACAAAGAAGCGAAAGAGGAACGGCGATTTTACTTTTATCTGATACCACAACAGGTGAGGACAGCGTCAACATTAACACAAGAGTTTACAAAACCGTCGCTGATATTGATGAGAGTATTTATACGGCTGAGAATATAGAGCGTATTAAAAATTGTCTTTCTTACACACCTTATGAGGTGGTTGTAATAAGTTGTAACAGTACTAGGTTTGCCGATTTTACGAAAGCGATAATGACAGCCAGAAGAACCGGCTGGATTGCTTTTGCGGGAAGTGAGGCGCCACAGAAAGATTTAGCGAGCTGGATAAAATCAATGGAAAAACAAGGATATACATATAAAGCTGTAGGTACAAGTGAGGGTACCGACAGTAAACAATATGTGTATTTCAATCAAAATGGTGTTGATAAAAATAAAAATGTTGTTACAGCGGTGAATTATCTGCCGAGTCTGCTGGGAATATTCGCCGGCTGTAACATTATAAGAGGCTGTACAAACTATCTTTGTAAGGATTTATCGGAAGTTTCGGAGGCTGACGATATAGATGCGGCGATAAGCGGCGGTCAGCTGGTGCTTTCAAATGAGGTGAATGGTGTCAGAATAGTGGCAGGAATAAACAGTCTTGTTACGCTCAACGGAAATACCGCCACAGAAGATATGCAGTATATTGAGACTGTTGAGGCTATGAACCTTATTATGGACGATATTCGTGACGAGTTTAAAAATACTTATCAGGGTTCGTTTAAGAACAAGTACAAGTATCAAATGCTCTTTATTGGAGCGGTTAACGACTATTTTAGCAGACTGGCGGGAGAAGATGTTCTTGATTCTGAGTTTGAGAATAAAGCTGAGATTGATGTTGAGGCTCAGCGTTTGGCATGGATTGGAACGGGGAAACAGGAAGCCGCTGACTGGAGTGATGATAAGGTTAAGCAAAGGGCTTTTAAAAGAAGCGTTTTTGTTGCTTGTGATATTAAGATTCTGAATTGTATGGAAAACCTGAAATTCACGGTAACGATGGAATAAAGGGAGGTACGCTGAATGTTTGATGATAATAAGTTTTTAAAGGGTACAAGCGGGGAATTATTTTTAAATAATACTTTTCTTGCTGAGATAAATAAGGTTAATATTAAAATGACAGGTCAGTTTGAGGATTTCGCTCCCGTCGGGGATTATTGTACTCATCATGTTTATGTGGGATACGATGGTTCGGGAACATTGGAAGGAGTGAGAATTAATTCGAGCATCGACGCTGAGGTGATGGCTGATTATCAGAAAGGAACTACGCCCGATATCAAAATTTCATCTATTCTCACAGACCCTAATACAGGAAAGACGGAGCAATATATGATTACGGGTGTTCAGTTTACGGAAGTTACTCCTGTGGACTGGGAAGCGAAAAAGCTTGTTACTCGTTCAATGCCGTTTACTTTTACCGAGATTCAAACTCTGTCGACTATAGATTGAGGATGGTGAAGGTTATGGACAGTTATACGGAACTGGCGAAAGAAA
>CATJCJ010000197.1 GCA_949738935.1 uncultured Eubacteriales bacterium
CAAACAATACTCTTTTAAATATAACTCAAATTCTTTATAAAAGTTGTCAGTATTATAAAAAACCGATATAATTAATTCGTCCATATGTTTTTGTTTAATTTTCGTGATGATTTAATTATACCTCTTTGAGAAGCTTATGGACTTTTTTATTTTCTTCAAACTCACGTTAATATAACTTTTCCCTTTTTTACACCATAATTAATATAAGTTAATAATAAGAAAATAAGACAATTATTTCAAATTTAAAATAATTGCCTTATTTTTTAACTACAATAATTTCTGTTAAAACGAATAGTAATCAATTCTCAAAACCAACTGATAATGTCATACTAAAATTTTTTATTGTTTTATATTTAACTTATATACTCGACATCTACTTGATTGTAATAAAGGTTTGCTCTATCCGGCGCAAAAATTGTAACTTTATCACCTTCCTTAACATCTACAGACATAGTAAATGTTCCTGTCGCTGTAACATCTGTGCTATCTCCGACAGCATTGTCATTTACCTTAAGCTGAAGAGAATTACTTCCGTTATTCGCAACTGTAACATTAACAGAAACATTACATTTTCCTGTTTGTTTCGCGGTAAATGAAATCATTTCTTCAGCATTGGCCTTCGCCCCATACTGTGCGGCGAACATATACATACCATTTTTATGAATCTTAATTTTACTGCTGCTGTAAATATCTTCAACATCTTTTGAGCCATATCCCATCGCTGTAAGATAAGCGCTGAAACCGTCAAAATCTGAACTTAAATCAAAAGGAAATTCAAGCTTAAATCTTTTAAATATAAGTTCGGCAGTTCCTGTTTTATCCGGAGTGATAGCTTTTCCCGTATAATATCCCTTATCACCGACAGCGGTTATATTATAACTTTCACCAATAATAAGTTCAACACCATTTTTATTATAGTCGTCATAAGAAACAGTTTTTATATCTGTAGCGCTTTTAAAAGTAATAGAAATATTTGTGTCATCACTTTCAATACCACTTATATTACCCTTAAAAGTTACATATTCTTCTTCCTGCAATTCTTCTTTTTTTACAGCAATATTTTGAATATAAAGATTACTTACTGCTGATGCGCCAAAATATAAAGTTTCCTTTTCACTTGAAGCCTTTTTATAAATCAGATTAACCGTTGCTCCGCTTGGAATAACTATATTAGTGACACTGTCAGAACAAGAACCATTTGAATAAGTTCCAAACAAATCAATAGTTCCGCTTCCTGTTGATGCCGCTGTAACAGTCAAAGTATACATCCCCTCTCCGTCTGCCTCAAAAGAGAATAACGGCGTATTTTTTGATATGCTTGTACCGTAGTGTGCTTGGCTATTAAAATATTTAATTCCTGATTTGTATACAGAAGTATTGAACTTTTGTCCGTCATCATTTGTATAAACTCCGGAATACACACCATTAGTAAATGTAGTGTCGGCGTTTGTTTCATAAAGACCAAGTGAAGAAGTAAAGTCAAGGTTTACCTCATTAACTTCTATTTCTTCCTCAAATATAATATCTTCAGCAGTATAAACAGTTGGGTCTGAAGAATCGGCTGTCATCACAATTTCTTTTTTACCATATCCGTCAACTTTAGCAATATAAGAATTTTTTGATATATCCGACATTGTTGAAATTGTAACAGTATATCCTCCATCACTTCCTATTTGAGCAGACGCAACATTTTTACCATTTGAGTCTAAAATGTTAATCGTAACGCTTGAAAGATTTGTTTTTCCGGATATTTTATAAACAGTCGCCTGTGAATTTCCGCCAATGGAATCAAGGAGCTGCTGTCCATAATTAGTCATATATGTATTTTTATTGTAGCTGTTGTCTTTAGCTGTAAATACTCCATCTTCAATAGTAAAAATATAATTTCCGTCAGGATTTTCTCCATAAACCTCTGTTGGTTTAATAACATATTTAGAAATTGATAAATCAGCGTCTTGAATCCATTTAGCAAGCAGTCCAGCCTCAATTACACCGCCGGTTTTATTGCAGTGAGTGCCGTCAGCCATAATGGATGAACCATTTTTATCATTTCCGGAAGCCGTCCACGCATCCTCAAAAAGAGTTTTTGTTAAGTCATATCCGTCAATATAATAAATATTATGTCCTTTTTCCTTATTTTCATCATAAAGCTGCTTACAAGCGGCAACATAAGCATTGCCTGATGTTCTAAAGTCTTTGGTTGGAGCATAGTCAGTTCCTGTCGCGTCATGATGAGGTCTTATTTTACCATTACTGTAATACATTCTTGCTACAGGTGATACAATTACCGGAATTGCATCTTTTTCAAGCGCCACATTGATATATGCTTGAAGATAGCCTTTATATGTCGCTCCGCAGTCCCATGTGTATTTTCCATCTTTTTTAAGGTCTTCTGTCGGCAGTACTGTTGGATAAGTGCCGCCGGAAACAATACCATCTTTATCAACAACAGCGTTAGCAACATCAGCACCTTTAGGTTTAGCGTAAAGAGGAACAAATCTGTCCTCATAATATGTTGCCTGATTAGCGGAGTCGTTATGTCCAAACTGTATGAATAAATAGTCTCCTTTTTTAATATTCTCCTTAATTTTGTCAAGACGTCCCTCATTGAGGAAATTACGTCCGCTTCTTCCCCCTATAGCGTAATTATTAACGGTTACGGCATTATCATCGAAGAAATCCTGCAAAAATTCGCCCCATGCGCCTTCTTTTCTTATAGTTCCGCCTTTAGGTGAATAATCCATAACTGTCGAATCTCCGGCAAGATAAACATTAATACCTGAACCCGGAGCTATTCCTCCTTGATTATCAGGGTCATCCCAAGTATCGCCAATAACCTGATCCTGCATAGCTCCTTCGTTAGCGGCTTGAAGAATAATGTATTCTGTATCTCCTGATTTTCCGCTTATAGTAATAGGTGTAATAACCGCCATAAGATATTTTCCGGCACATTCCATAGGAATCTGAAGCTTATTTGTTTTATAAGCTGCGGTTGTATAAAGCAAATTGGAAGATTTAATAATTTCAGCAAGACTTTCTTTGTTATAATCTGTATTTACAGCATACCACGAAATTCTTGAAGCATTATTATTCTTAAGATTATCATCTGGCGTATAATTAAGGGTAATTGTGTTGCCCGGATTTGGTTTATTAATGTCGCCGTTTGATGTAAAGGATAACCCTGATACAGAAGGTGCCGTATTATTCTCCTCTGTATAATAAATTGGTGTCCAGCCGTTTTTAGTAAATATCTCTTCAACAGTATAGTCTTTAATTAAATTCGAGTCGGCAACAACCCCCGTAACTCTATCTTTAGTTTCAACTTTTGCGCCATCATAACTTGTATTATATTCTTTAACATTAACTGTGCTAAGTTTAGGGTCGTTCATTCCGGAATCCCAGCCTACATCAGTTAAATATTTAGAGTTTTCAAGCTGTGTATTTATAAAATTAACTGTCGCGTGTGTTCCCCACATTCTTCCAAGATAACCCGCTATAACTGTTCGGTTTTTATCTTTATTTCCTGTAATGATACAGTTTCTAAAAACATAACCATAGTTGGAAAGATAATCCTGACTTCCTGAATGAGCTGTAATATATCCTGCCGCTTCTGCTCCGTTATATCCGCACCAATTGAGTTCACAGCCGTCAAAAACAACATCGCCGTTGCCATAAATATAGTCTGTTTGTCCCTCAATATAACAGTTCTTATAATATGACTTATAATTTACATTACAGGTATATAAAGTATCCTGACTTCCTATAAATCCGCATTCAAGAAATTCTGTTTTATCCGCGTAGTTTACAAACGCCGCCGCTCTTTCAGTCGCGGCTCTTGTATCAACTTCCGTATTCTTTTTCCTCGCGACATTAATTGACTGAAGTCCGTTAGGCTCAACGCCGTCCGCAATTTCCTCTTCCGTCATATATTTATTGAAAGAGTTTTCAAAACAAATTCCTTTCGCTCTGAATCCTGTAGCGGTGGCTTTACTTATAACAGTAGCGCCCCAATAGCTTACAACATTACCTTTCGCGTATTTATCATAAGCGGCATAAGGGTCATAAATATTATTTACTGTACTGTAATATTTATATCCTATTCCATAATACCATGTAATTTTGGTATTTGTCCTGTCTCCGCCGTTGCTTTCCAAAGTAATATTAGGCTCTGTAACATAAACTTGCTCACGATATGTTCCCGGGTCAATTTTAATTGTTACTCTTTGACCATCTGTTCTTTTCATATTTGAAACCGCGTCAACTGCCGATTGAACAGTTTTATAGTCTTTATCAGAACCAACATAGAGCGTATCTGAATAAGGAATTTCTGTTTTCCCTTCAAATTTGAGAAGAATATCTTTTGAAACAATTTTATTATCAATAATAATGTGAGTTGTTGTTGAATAATTATCACTTGTAATACTTGCGATATAATCACCGTTTCTAAGATTTACAGAATATCCGTTATCAGAAACAGTACCGGTATAAGTATATTTATCGTCAAGATTTTCAAATGTAATAGTAGCTGGAGTTACACTAAGTTTTTCATACTCTCCCCTTACCTGAGTGAGCCCTATAAATTTACCGCTCGCCTGATAAGTATCAACGAGTTTAAAAGAAACATCTTTATTTACTGAATCATCGACAGAAGTTGAAGCGTTATTTTTATTGCCTGGAAATAAAAAGGAACTATCTAAAGCCTTTTTCAATATCATAGCAGCGTCTGCGGCCGTTAAAATGTTATTATCATCAATATCGACAAACTCCATATAATTTTCAATATACTTGTTACTTTCTTTGTCCTCTATAGGTAATTTATAATTTCCGTCAAGAACTTTTGTAAGAAGAAGCACGGCGTCATTTACCTTAATATGCTTATCGCCGTCCGCGTCGCCATAAATATGTGTGTTTTCACCCGTATCTGGCTTTTTATCTACAGTATTTTTTACTGTAACTGTTTCAGTAAAATCATAGTCATTTGCGCCTTTTTTTTGAAGAGTATATTTTTCACCCGAAACCAATAAAGCGGAATAAGTTAAATTTTCTTTATCAATTTCAACAACAGCCGGCTGAAAGTCACCGCTGTTTTCGGGTATAAATTTAAGCTCAAAATCATCTAAATTATAATTGTCATCGAAACCGTTTAAAGAACCTTTAATAGTATATGAAATACATTCCTCCAGCTCAAGGTTTGCCGTCATTGCTTCCCCTGTTGGTTTAACAATTCTTGTAGCCTGTGTAAAAGAGTATTTTGCCGCGCTTGAGCCGGTAAGGCTCGCTGAATACACACCCGGTTTAATCTTTATGCTGTAAGTTTTGTTTTCGGCATCCACATCAGCAATTTTTACTTGTCCTGTTTCGGTATTTGTAAATTTAACGCCAAAATCGGAAATATTAAATTTATCTGCAATAGTTCCTGTTAATTCAGTATATGGCACAAATTCCGCGCCATAACATGTCATTTTAGAGCCTGAAACGCAAATATAATATGTATATCCGTTTTCAACTTCTATATCAGCAGTTATGTAAGCAGTGTTTTCACGAGAGATTTTAAGTTCTTCTGTATTTTCATTTCCGTCAGTTGCTGTAGCTACATTGTCACATTTGCCAACAGCTGTTTCCTCGCCGCTCTCTATGTTTTTTTTGCTTATAGCTAATGTTTTGCCGGCACTCGCGTATTTTACATAAACGGTAAGAGTTCCCTCTTTTGTCGCCTGATATTCGCAAAACGACTTAGAACCATTAGTCACAACGATTCCATTGTTCTCCGCACCATTAGCCGAACTTTCGCTGCCGCCAAGTCCTACTCCTTTTTTTGCTTCATCTCCAGAGCCTGTAGACGATGTAGTAAAGTCGGTAGCAGCGGTATAATTGTAATAAATAAAATCCATATTTTTCATTTTGGCTGTTTTGGGTATGGAATCATTATCAATTATCCAATTACCATGTGCAGCCGTTGCCGCAAATATCAAATTCGCACCAAATGAAAAACACGTCACAACAGCAAGCAACAAAGATATAAATTTTTGCAGTGCACTTGAAATTTGTTTTA
>CATJCJ010000198.1 GCA_949738935.1 uncultured Eubacteriales bacterium
CTGTCGCTCCCACTATTCCTGTTGGGCCTGTTGGGCCTGTTGCTCCCGCTATTCCTGTCGGACCTGTTGGGCCTGTTGCTCCCGCTATTCCTGTCGCTCCCACTATTCCTGTTGGGCCTGTTGGGCCTGTTGCTCCCGCTATTCCTGTCGGACCTGTCGGGCCTGTCGCTCCCGCTATTCCTGTCGGACCTGTTGGGCCTGTCGCTCCCGCTATTCCTGTCGGACCTGTCGGGCCTGTCGCTCCCACTATTCCTGTTGGACCTGTTGGGCCTGTTGCTCCCGCTATTCCTGTCGGACCTGTTGGGCCTGTTGCTCCCGTTATTCCTGTTGGGCCTGTCGGGCCTGTCGCTCCCGCTATTCCTGTCGGACCTGTCGCTCCCACTATTCCTGTCGGGCCTGTTACTCCTACTAAACCTGTTGGACCCGTCGCTCCTGTTAAACCTGTCGGACCTTGAGGAACTTTTAGATTTAAAATAAAGTTTGGCGGTGTACCAGTAATAGTCGCTGCCGCTTCCGAACCGGGAGCTCCTGTTTCAACAGTTCCAATAATCAATGTTGGAGTTTCCCCCATTAGACCTGTCGGACCTGTCGCTCCCGTTATTCCTGTCGGACCTGTCGGGCCTGTCGCTCCCGCTACTCCCGTTGGACCTGTCGCTCCCGTTAAGCCTGTCGGACCTGTTGGACCTACTATTCCTGTTGCTGGACCTGTTGGACCTGTTGGGCCGACAGGTCCTCTGCATCCATAAGAACCTCTTGGACCTGTTGGGCCTGTCGGGCCAATATTACAATTACAACTACGTCTACAACTCATAATTAACAACCCCTCTCTATCAATATTTACGTTTCTCTGTTAAATTTGAGAAGGCATAATTTCATAAAAGGTATAATAATATAACCTCTTATAATTTCAATATATGTCATATCTTAATTTTATGTTTCATTTAATTTTTTAAATTAACGTGAGTTCGACGAAAATTTTCAGTGAAACTCAGCGAAACGTAGTTTCGCACAAAAGTTTTTGTCAAACTTTTTTCAAAAAGTTTGTGAAGTTTGAGGTGAAACCTCAAGGTTTTTAATGCCTCAAGAGCATTTTGGGAGGTTTGGAACCTTTTTGTGATAAAAAAAGGTTCCATTAATTATAAAATTTCATCGAACTCACGTTAAATTAGACTTTTTTAAAAAGGCAATCCAGCGCATAATTTACGATTATGTCATCTTTTCAAAAGCCTTCAAACACGTTCTAACATAATTTTTTTCTTGTAAAAAAACTAAATATATGTTAAACTGAATTTGTGTTATAATTGTTATGTTAGGAGTAGTATTATGTATATAGTGTTAGACTTTGAATTTAATCAATCATATAATTTTATAAACAATACAAAGGGTGAGCCAAATCCAAAATGTCGATTTGAGATAATCCAGATAGGTGCTGTAAAACTTGACAACAACCTAAAAATAACCGATTCTTTTAATGAATTAATAAAACCTCAGATATACAAAGATATTCACCCTCATGTTCAAAAAATAACAGGTTTTTCCATTAACAATTTCATCGGCTGCAATTCATTTATCGATGTATACGCCAAATTTTCAAATTTTATAGCAAAAGATTCCAAGACATCACCCATCCTCTGTACATGGGGAAACAGTGATATACGAGCGTTATACAGAAATTTAACATATTATAATATTGTAACTCCCCCAATAATAATAAAATACATTGATATTCAAAATATAGCGACAAAATATTTAAATTATAACAAAGGAGGAGCAATCGGTTTAAAAAACGCTGTTGATATGCTAAATATAAAAACAAATGAGCTCTACCATAATGCCTATTACGACGCTTTATACAGCGCTGAGGTATTTAAAATAGTAAAATCCGATAAAGAACAATTGAAAATATTCAACTCAAAAAGAATAAAATAAATAATCAAAATATTATCATAGGAGTGCAATATTTAATGATAAAATTAATTACAGTAATTTTTATAACAACTATTATTTTAAACAGCTGTTTTGTATTCGGTAAAGAAAATATTCCCACTGCTGAGGAAGAAGACAGTTCCATTGATATACTATATAAATTAAATAATCAATATAATCAAGTCTCTGAAACAAATAACCTCAATGCGTATATTACAGCCGTGAACAAGCAATCACTACAATGGTAAGAATGTATGACATATTTAATTTAAAATTCTAAAACATCAAGGAGGAAAACAAAATGAAAAAATTAATAGCTATTTTATTATCGGCTGCTATTTTAAACACTTGTCCTGTATTCGCTAATGATGATTGGAAAGAAAAATATGATGAGGTCAGCGCAGTTGAGGACGAAACAGCGTATATATGCAAAATCAATCAAACTAACAATACCTCAACAAGTTTAGTTGCTGATAAAAACGGAAATATAATTTTTGGTCCTCTCTCAGGAGATATAAGAGGAACCGATTCTTCCGACAGATATATACACGCGGACGAGAATAACAATTACAGTATTCTTGACGGAAAAGGAAATATCCTAAAAAATCTAAGCGAAAAATACGAAAATATAGGTTATATTGATAAAATACAAGGTCATGACGCCTATTGCATAAGTATAGCGCCCACAAAAGATTCAATTAAATATAATTGTGGAATAATAGATATAGATGGAAATATTCTTCTTCCAATAGAGTACGCTCATATTTATAGTGATTTTAAAAATGGACTTCTTTGTATAAGCATAAAACCAAATACTGATAGTTATGAGTATAAATACGGTTTCATCGATGAAAATTTCAAAATAGTTGTTCCTCCTGAATATGACGGTTCATTAATGTGTGGGGATATAACATATATTTATAAGAAAAACGCGGAATCTATCGACTGTTATAAATTTGAGGATAACGCTCCAAAACCTTATAAAACCCTTAACTTTTTGCCTTCCAGCACTCTTAATGACGGAGATTTTAGCTACATTACATTATACAAAAGTGAAACAAATGGCAATAATGATTTTGGTTGTCATGGTTTTGCCGATAAAGACCTAAACATAATTGTTGAGCCAAAATATGACACACCAATATTATTTGAAAACGGTTACGCTATTGTTCAACGCAAAAGTACTGAAAAAACTTATATAAAGGGTATTGGTAATATATTTAACGGAAAATATGGTATAATTGACAAAAAAGGAAATGAGATAATAAATACCGAATACGATAGAATTATAGACAAAAAAGATGGCAAATTTGTTTTATTCAAAGGTACTAAAAAGGAAATCATAAGCTTAAATGAACAAATAAAAGACATACAATGCAGTGATTGGGCAAAAGACAGCATAATTTATGGAGAATGGTCTGAAATTATTCCTAATGAAATAAACTCAGACTTCGCTAAAAACATCACAAGAGGTGAGTTTTGCAAGCTTGCTGTTCAAACATTTTTAAAATCCAAAGGAGATTGGGAAATTGACGACTACTGTAAAATTTATGAAATTGACCTTTCATCAAATCCTTTTAACGACACAACAGATAAAAGCATAATCTTAGCCAATAAACTTGGAATCGTAAGCGGCAAAGGAAACGATAAATTTGTTCCTGATGACACCATAACAAGGCAGGAAGCGGCTGTTATGATTGTTAATATGGCAAAATCTTTAAATTACACTCTTAACGCCGATAAAAACACCAAATTTGCAGATGACAGTTATTTCGCCGACTGGGCAAAAGACAGCATTTATAAAGTTATAACTTTCAAAGGTTCCTCAGACGTTCCTGTTATGGCGGGAACAGGCGAAAACAAGTTTTCTCCCTGGTATAATTACAGCCGAGAACAGGCAATCTCAACAATGGTAAGAATTTATGACATAGTACAATTAAAGTTTTAATATATTATTAAAGACCGTAGGGCAAAAAATCCCACGGTCTTATTTATTTTTTTTAATATACGGCAAAGAAAAAATAAACTCACAGCCTTTATTTAACTCACTGTTGAGGGTAATAATCTCGTTATGAGCCAAAATAAAATCTCTGACAATAGAAAGACCTATTCCATTTCCCATTTTATCCTGACCTCTTGAAACATCAGCTTTATAAAATCTATCAAAAACTCTTTTCTTGTCCTCCTCCGAAAGACCCCTTCCATTATCTCTCACATGGACAAAAACCTTTTTATCACGTTGTTCCGTCTCAATAAATATTTCCCCGCCAACATCAGTAAACTTAAAAGCGTTGTCCAAAAGATTGTAAATAACCCTTTGAATCTTTTCATAATCCGCCCTAACAAAAGTAATTTTTTCCTGAAAAGTAACTTTTAAATTAATTTTTTTGCCGATAACACGATTTTCAAAATTAAAAATTATCTTTTTAATAAGTTTATTAATATCAAAATCCGACAAGTCAAGAGCGTTCTCATTACCCTCAAGACTGTTTATATTAACAATATTATTCGCTAAAGAAGCAAGCCTCTCAGACTCGTCAAGAACTATTTGAAGATAATGTTCTTGTTTTTCAGGAGGTATTGTGCCATCAATAATAGCCTGAACAAAACCTTTCATTGAGGTAAGAGGAGAACGCAAATCATGAGAAATATTCGAAATGAACTCTCTGCGCCGTTTTTCCTGTTCATTAAGGCTTTCAGCCATATCATTAAAACTATTGGCAATTTGTGCTATCTCATCATATCCCTTAACAAAAATTCTTTTCTCAAAATTACCGCTCGCTATAACTTTAGCGGCGTTATTAATTTCTCTCAAAGGTTTTGTAAATCTTTTAGACAAAAAATATATAAAAATAAATCCAAGTATACCAACGGCGAATATAATAATAAAAATTATTTTATACGCTCCATAAGACAATTTTTCCAGCTCAGTAACAGGCGAATTCATAAAAATAGCGCCAATAATCTCACCCCTCACCGTAACAGGATAACCCACAGTCAAAACAGGTTTATCAAATATTCCGCCAAGATATCCCTCAGTTTCAACAATATTACCATCAACGGCTTGCTTTATCTCATAAGAGGCAACATATTCCCCAAGCCATTTCAAATCAATATCCTCAGAAATAATACTGATTTTATAATTTGAGTCAAAATAAATAAAACTAGCGTCAAGGTAATCATCCAAAAACTCAATTTCCTGATTAAGCTTATCTTTATCAAAAAAACCGCCCCAATAATAAGACTCTTCCAATACCTGAACAATTTTTTTCCCTTGCTCAACAAGCATATCCTTTTTTTGACTTTCAAAGTAAACATTAAAAGCCTTTGTAAGTCCCATTGTAATTATAAATAAACTAACAAAAAGAGTTATCATATAAAAACAAAACAATTTTCTAAAAATAGAGCTCATAAAAACACCTCTTTTAGAGCCTGTCTAAAAACTATTAAAATATCCAAAAAATCAGTGAAAATAATATCATTACATTTCAAAATGATATTATTTTTACTGATTTTTTGTGTATATTTTGTTTTTAGACAGGCTTTTTTTAGATTTTAGACAGGCTCTTAGAAATCAATTCCAAAGAGAATCAAATCTTCTTTTTATTATGTTTTTTCGCTCGTTAGTTATTTCCTCATTAAAAAAATATTTTCCATCTTTAAAAGTAACAACATCACCCTCCGAAACATCTCCAAAGATTAAATCTCGCTCAACATTTATAATCTTCTCATCTATAACATTTTGGCAAACAGCAAATTTACCCTCAAATCTGTCAATAACATAATCCATAAAATCACCCGCAATCAATATATTCTATTACTTTAAAAAATCTTCCCTCTGAGGTGAGAACACGTCAATAAGAACGCCTCTCTCTCCAAGTACTCTGCATCCATGTAACACATTAGATGGAATATAAACACTGTCTCCAACACCGATAATTTTTGTCTCATCTCCGACAGTATACTCAAACTCACCCTCAATACAATAGCTAGCCTGCTCATGTTCATGGGTATGAGACTTTCCAGCCCCGCCATTTTCAAAAATAACCTCAACA
Organism: uncultured Eubacteriales bacterium; assembly: GCA_949738935.1. Classification (GTDB taxonomy): domain Bacteria; phylum Bacillota; class Clostridia; order Lachnospirales; family CAG-274; genus MGBC114079. Next base: position 5,982 of record CATJCJ010000198.1, read on the forward strand.
AACATAAGACCGCCTTTATGAGCTTTTACTTTTCTATAATTTTTCCCTTCCTCAATAACCTCTAAATCAATATCCTTATCATAAAAAAAATTTGACAAAACAAATCCCCCCATAAAATTAAACTCAAAAAAATTAAACAACAGCAAAATTATAATTGTATTATGTTATTTTAAATTATAACATAAAAAAACTCCTTTGAAAATATAAACCGTATAAATAAATTTAAAAAGTCATATAATTTTTTAAAGGGAGGTATAAAA
>CATJCJ010000199.1 GCA_949738935.1 uncultured Eubacteriales bacterium
AATATACAGTATCAGTTCATTATTTATATACAAGTTTAGTAGGCAAATTATTCTAAAATTCGATTCAAGTTTTATTTATTTTCAATTTTTCTTATAATTTAGTACGTATTGGAAAAGCAAGATATTTGAAAAAGAGATACTCTGATATGTTATTTGCTTTTTACATATTAATATTACATTATTATATCAATTCTTTTCATAAAATACTAATGTAAGTCTTTCGTTTACAATTTCAGTCTTACCTGTTTTTTTATATCCCAATTTCTCATATAAATAACAGTTTTTAGGTTCCTGCAAAATTGTTTCCAAACTCCATTCTTCTTTTCCATGTATTTCCTCACATAATTGTATTGCTTTTTGCGCAATACCCTGACCGCGAAATTCTGGCAATATAAACAGCGGAGAAATACGTTTCTTTTTACCTTCTTCTTTTTTATTAACAATACGAATTGCTCCAACTTTTTTTGAGTCAGCGCAAATAAAATAAAAGTATGTAAAATTCTGTTTTAAACGCATTTCTACTTTTTCTATACTTTCATTTCCGGGATTTATATCAAAATCCTGATATTTATCTAATAAATCTTTAAATGATTCTATCTGCATAGCATGCAATTCTCTTGAATCATTTATATTTGCTCTTAATAATTTTATTTCCATATATATTATCTCCTTATATATAAGCATATATTAATAAAAGAATTGATATAAATTAGAATCGCTGTAAAAAAACAAGATTATGAAGTCCACAACCTATAAAATTTTTATTTTCGCATATACTTAAATGCAGTTCCATATATTTTTCAAAATCTTCTTTTTTTGCTTCACAAAAATTTTCACATCGTAATAATGGATTTCCGTCAGAAGTTATATGATGAAGTATCTTTAGATTATATTTCTCCGCTATTTTTTCAATTTCTTCAGGGGTCATATAAACAAAAGAATCTCCAAAACTCTTTGTGTTATAACATTTCAATATTTCACTTATATTTTCCAATTTTGGCTCAATATTCAAATATAACGCTGTTATTAGGTTAATATAACTTATAACCAAAATACCGTTTGTCTTTAAAAGTCTTAAACATTGTTCCATTGCCTTACAGCGCATATTTTCGTTTAAATGATAAAACGCTCCCATACAAAGAACTATATCAAAATAATGATTGTCATAATGGTTATCATCACAAATATCTCCAACAAAAATGTCTTTTAATATTGGATTTTTCTTTTGTTTTTCTACCATAATATCTACATTACGAGGCACAATATCACTCGCAGCAACGTCGTGACCATATTCAGCCAGTTTAAACGCGTAATTTCCCGTTCCAGCACACCCGTCAAAAATTTTACTGTTATCAGGTATCAATTTATCAAAATAATACATAGTAGTCAGCCATTTAATATGATGACTATAATTACGAAATAATCTCCCATCCTCATCATAATCATTATAATAATCAATTATCTTGTTCATAAATAACATCTCCAATTTAAACTCAATAAAAATTTTTGAACTTTAAAATTTATAAATGAATTATCATAAATCCATCTATATATGACATATCATTAATTTTTTTGATAATACGCTTACCCTCGTTATTTTCCAGCATACTCAACAAACTGTTCTATCCAATCTATCGAATAATCGCCTTTTTCCAAATGAACATGCGCATTAATCACGCGGGATTTCCTCTTTCCATGCCGCAATCTGTGAAAATAATTCTCTCATATTAATTTTTGAGAAATCTGTTGTATCAACTTTAATTTGCCTGTCACCAATGTAAAAGGCATCAAATCCCCTTTGTTCTATTCCACGAACAAAGTTTTCATAAGAAATAGTTTTTGCTTTTGAAACTTTCAGATTATTCTCTTTTTTTTCTGGATAACAGTCATTCACAATATGCCCCCTGTGCCTGTCAGGACTGCTTTCCCGTTCCAAAAAACGCTGGTAAATCACTTTATAATCGCCTGTTAAAGTAATAGTCAATGCAGAATATTGATATTTTTCTATAAGATT
>CATJCJ010000200.1 GCA_949738935.1 uncultured Eubacteriales bacterium
CGTGTCATTTTTCAAGAAAAATAACACTGCCACTTCAATTTTTTTAAAAAATTATTTTTATTTTTTGAATTATGCGGTATTTCTTTAGAAAAGAGGTTAAAAAATGGAAAATTTATCTGATTACATTATTAATGACGATTGCCTTGCGGCACTTAAAACTATTCCATCTGAAAGTGTTAATTGCTGTGTTACCTCACCACCATATTATGGTTTGCGTGATTATGGAATAGATGGACAAATAGGTCGTGAAAAAACACCGGAAAAATATGTCAAAAAATTGACTGAGGTTTTTGCGCAGCTGCGCAGAGTGCTTAGAAAAGATGGCACTTTGTGGCTTAATATCGCTGATTCTTATTGCGGCTCAGGCAGTAAAGGAACACACTTTGACCCCAAATATCCTAAAGGGAGAAATGGACAGCAAACTTCAATAACTTATAATGTTAAGAACTGCAAACATAAGGATTTAATTGGTATTCCCTGGCTTTTGGCTTTTGCGCTTCGTTCTGACGGATGGTATTTAAGAAGCGATATTATCTGGCAAAAGGGAAACGCAATGCCGGAAAGTGTAAAAGACCGCCCTACACGCTCTTATGAACACATATTTTTATTTTCAAAATCAAGAAGATATTATTATGATTCATTTTCCATTTTGGAACGGGCAATAACTAAACATAAAAATATTGACGATATTAATTTTTCACCGTTTAGAAATTGCCGAGATGTATGGAATATTAATACTACTCCATATAAAGGCGATTTTTATGCGGCTTATCCTGTTGAATTGGCTGAACGCTGTATATTAGCGGGCTGTCCCGAAGATGGAGTTGTTATTGATCCATTTTTCGGCAGCGGAACAACGGGATTAGCGGCAGCTAAAAATAATCGCTCTTTTATCGGTATTGAAATTAATCCTGAAAGCTGTTTGCTTGCGGCAGAAAGAATTGGCGAAATTGGCTATTATTAATATTAAGGAGGCGCTACCATAAATAATTATGAAAAAACAAACAAAGGTATAATTAAAAATAGTGACGTCAAGGAAAAAATCAAGCGGACAAAAACAGAAATAAACAGCCATCAAATTGAGGAAAGTCAAAAAAAGAACATAAATACAAAATCATCATCGGTAAAGGCAATAAAAAACAATGAAACTGAACAATATGTTACAATGCGTGATTATTCCGGCAAAATAAAGTATGGTAAGGAAAATCAAAACACAAACGGCTATTCTGCTGTTAATGAAAATAAGGCTGATATTATAAAAAATGATGACAATGCTTCCAAAGCTGTAAAATCAGCAGATAACGCCGATACTTTTAAACATAATTCTTCTGTTGTAAGCGATGTTATAAAAGGTGAAAGAATTTCCGAAAACCGAACGGAAAGAAACACACATACTTCGGTGAATAGCGCTAATTCAGAGAGCGGAAGTATTCCGGCAAGGAATTATCACATTGTTTCGGAAAATATTATAAATGATTATACTGATAACGCTTACGGCGGAATTATTAAAGAAAGCGATTCATCTATAATAAAAAATGGCAGTGAAAATGAAGTCATTAAGACAAAAAATAACGCCGAAGTTTTCAGACATAATTCTGATATCACAGACGATGTTGTAAAAAATATAAATACCGCCATTTCTGAAAAACCAAAAGAAACAAAAAGGAATAAGGCTTATATTTCTCAAAAAAACAAAAATTTTAAAAACGTTCCTGCTGAAAATAAGCCTTATATTTCAGAAAAAAATCTTGAAAATAAAGCCTTTGATTATAAAGAAAATTCCGCTTATGATATTGTAAAATCGGAAAATAAAAAAGCGGAAAGCGTTATAAAAAGTTTTGATAAAGGACTTGTTAAAGACAATGCTCGAAGTGTTGTAAATGATACAAACGCAAACAATAAAACTTTTGTAAATGATAATTCGGACAAAACCAATATTATTACTAATGATAAAAAATCAAAAGCATTTAAGTATTCCGAAGAAAAAACGGAAATCGGTACTATAAAAGATAATAATACAGTAACATTTGAGGAAAAGCGGCTTAAAGTTGACATTCTCCCAAAAGACCAAAATTCCGCTTTTTCTTATACAACAAAAGATTATTTATCTGATAAAACGGATTTTAAAGATAATAACAGGTCAAAATTATCGGAAATTGCCCATAAAAATACAATAAAGAAAATGTCCGAAAAACCTGTTAATACTGATTCTGAAAAAAATCAAGCGTTTAAGTATTCAGAAGAAAGACCAGAAATAGTAACTTCAAAAGATGATACTGTAATAATTGAAGAAAAAAGGCTTAAAGTTGATATTCTTCCAAAAGACCAAAATTCCGCTTTTTCTTATACCACAAAGGAGTATTTATCAAATAAGGCTGATTTTAAAAATAACAAAATGTCAAAATTATCGGAAATTGCCCATAAAGACATTATAAAAAATATGTCTGAAAAGAATATTGTCAATTCCGAAAAAAATCAGGCGTTTAAGTATAATGATGAAAATTCTAAGACAGCGCAAACAGTAAAACAGGATTTTTCTCACAATGACATTGTAAAAACCGAAAATTCAATACCGATAAAAGCAAAAATTTCTTCTAAAAACGGCAGGGAAATAACCAAAAAAAATAAAGAAACTTTTGTTTCTTTTGGCGGAAAAGCCATAAAAGAAAGCGTTAAAAAACAGGCTGAAAATTCAGAAGATAAGGCTTTGCGAAATGCGGTTATATCAACATCAGCCGCAATGACCTCCGCTAAGATTTTAAAACCGGAAAAGACCGAAACATCGCCTAAAATAACAAAAGGAAATAAGCGAAAAACTGTTTACAACAAGGCTCAAATAATGCTGAAAGCAAAAAATCTTAACATAAAAAGTGAATTTAA
>CATJCJ010000201.1 GCA_949738935.1 uncultured Eubacteriales bacterium
CCCCACTTCACGCAGCAGGCATCCCATCACCGCATCCGTCCCGCATTCCCAGTCCAGCCCGTGCCGCTCCATGAACTGCACCGCCAGCCTGTCCTTCTCTCCATCCAGCCGGTCATACATTTCCTGTGTAACCGTATACTCCAGCCGTACCTCCTCCGGTGCCGGTTTCTCCAGCTCCGGCAGCGCGCGCCGGATAATATGGTCCCCCAGCAGGTTCAGCAGGGCCGTAAGCTCCCCATCATTCTTACATGAGTGGCATACCAAATCATCTAGGTCACATTCCCGCAGCCTGTCCGGCAGGTACACATCAAAAGAATATTCACTGTTCCTTTTGACTGTAATATCCTGCCTCTCCCCGTTGATGTTTCTTACAAACCTCCACATGTTCCCTTCGAACCCATCATACGCAAATCCATACGGGGCTATCTTCGCCCCCAAAGTGTTTATCAGTACCTTTTTTGTTAACATAAATCTTTCCCTCCTTCATTTACAAAGTGGTAACACAGTCATATATTATTTTCACTACCCTTCTTAATTTTATAAGTTCGGTACCAATCAAGACATCATCCCCAACCATTCCAAAGATATCATCTGCCGACAAGATTGATACCATTACCCCCGACTTTATGGCTTCCAGTACTGCGGCTGCTATGTCCGTTTCCTCTTTATAAATAACGGGAATCTCTGAAGGATCCCTTTCCTTCATTTTTTCCGCCCTTTCTTTGAGGACCGTCAAATTACCGGGATCTTTTTTTTCTTCAATGTATTTCCAATATATTACCCCTGGAGTATCGGGATACATACGGTATTCAATTATCTTGGGAGAGCCATCTGAATACTTATACTTCAGGCTTGGTAATTCGACCTCCATGTAATCGTTTATGGATTTTCCCACTGAAACTTTCTCCACCTTTTCTTTGTTCACCCAAAACTCATACTGCGGATTCCCCCAGTACGGGGTTCCCATAAAATATTTGATTCCCCATATGTAGCCCGACAACTGCTTAAAACCGGTTGCATGCCCGTAAACAGAATCCCTTTTTAACTCATAAACCTCTATCGTGCTTTCCTCCTCCGTGCCGAGCACGTCCAGGAAATTTAACGCGGAATTCCGGCAGTATATGTACCCGTTCAGGGTGACCGGCACCCCGGCGTGTCCCTTCCGGATATCCGGACCGCAAAACCGCCCGTGTTCCGGCAGGTATTC
>CATJCJ010000202.1 GCA_949738935.1 uncultured Eubacteriales bacterium
ATAATTTAAAATTTTTTCTGTCTTCGTCTATTATAAACTATAAATAAAATTGAAATTATAATCAGAAAAATTGAGAATATTTGCGAAACAGCCATTCCGGCTATAGTAAGTTGGTCTGTACGAAGCCCCTCGATAAAAAACCTTCCAACTCCATATCCCAAAAAATATATAGCTACCATTTCTCCCTCAAATCTTTTATGTTTTTTATAAATGTTCATAATAATAAATAATCCTAAATTCCACATAGACTCATAAAAGAATGTAGGATGAACCTGAACATATTTAACAATCCTCCCTGACCCCTCAACACTAAACTGTATCAAATTATCTAAAACTTCCTGAGATGTTTCTTTTATTTGGTCAACTTTATATCTCATAGCAAAAAAAGAATCGGTATATCCGCCAAAAGCCTCTCTATTTATAAAATTTCCCCAGCGCCCAATAATTTGGCCTATTATAAGCCCAAAAACAATAGTATCAAGAAATTGAAAAAAATTAATTTTTTTTAACTTTGTATAAACAACAGAAACAACAAACCCTGTGATTATCGCTCCATAAATAGCGAGCCCGCCTTTTCTTATAGCAAAAATACCCCACAAATTATCTTTAAAATCATCCCATTTAAAAATAACATAATAAAGCCTCGCGCCGATTACACAAAAAATAATAGCGTACAAAAGATAATCAATATAAATATTAAAGTCTTGCCCCGTTCTTCGAGCCTCTCTCTGCACAACTAAAAGTCCGGCCAATACACCTGAGGCAATAAGAATACCATACCAATAAATATCAAAACCAAGACCAAATAAATCACTCACAGCTACATTATCAATACTGTCGATAGATATTCCGATATTTGGAAACCAAATATCCGGCGCTTGCGCTATACTTTCCATAACTACATAACTACCCCCGAAAAATTATATTAAGGTAATATCGCCAAACCAAAGCATATATCTAAAAACTTTATATCCATATCCAGAATTACAACAAAATTGTATAAAACTATGATTATTCAAAAGTTTATACAATCTTTATAGTTTAAATTTTTTACACATATTTTAGTTTTTGTATATGCTTTGAATAAAACAAATTTAAACTGATATTTCTTATTAAACATGTATATTATAATTATAGTATAGTCAAAACCTAAAATAAATGTTTTGACAAAGTAATGAGAAATATCAGTCAAATTCGCAAAATTTTAATTGTACGATATTTGCCTTAAGGCACTATAAGACTTAAAACAATGTTATTCTCAGAAAATAAATTATGCAGTATTTCCTCAACAAACCCAAGCTGTATATTTTTACAAGCAACAGCATAATCATATATATTAATTCCCTTTGTAAAAAAATCAACTTGCGCGGAAGTAATTCCGTCAATAGAATTAAACCCCTTAATAAATCTTCCCACATACTTATTTTTAATCGTCTCAAACAAATCATTGTCAATTCCATAATTTCGCAGACTTACAGCGGCATCAAGAAAAAATTCTCCAACAATATCTGGTTTTTCGGAAAAACCGGATATCATCGCAAATCCATAGTCCCTTCCACAAGTATACGCATAAGAAAAAGATTTGTCAATAAGTCTTTTGTTATACATCGTCTCATAAAATTCAGAACTTTCTCCGGCGATAATATCCAAAAGTATTTTCGTTCCCAATATTTTTTCAGCCATATTATAGTTTTTCAAAGTATCTTTAATTCCAATATTAAACATAGTACGCTCAACAGACATTTTTTCTGAGACAAAATTTTTCACAACATTATTTTTTTCATCAAATATCAATCTTTTAATATTATTATTTTCATTAAGAGATAACTTTTTATCTATAGCCTCATAAACAACATTCCTATCAAAATCTCCCGCGCAAACAATAACGGAATTTTCATAAGTATAAAAATTATTATAATTCTCATACAAAGTTTTATCTGTTATAGTTTTTATAGTTTCAATAGTACCGGCTATATCATTTTTAACATTATGATTTTGATACATCCCTTTAAGCATATTAAAGTAGATTTTCCAAGATGGGTCATCGTCATACATTTTTATTTCCTGAGAGATAATATCCATTTCTTTTTCAACATTTTGCTTTGTAAAATACGGTTTACTCACAAAATCCAAAAGTATATCTACATTTTCTTTAAAATTTTCCGTACAGTTAAAATAATACGCTGTTGTATTAAAATTAGTGAACGCATTTGAGTTGGCGCCATATTTTGAAAATTCCTCAAAAACATTATAATCCTCCTGTTCAAACAACTTGTGCTCAATAAAGTGAGCGAGACCTTCAGGTTCTTTTTTTAAATTTCCACCTTCAACAAACATATTATCAACAGAGCCATAATTAACAGCAAACATCACTTGTTTTTCCAGAAAACCTTTTTTAGGTATTATAAAACATTTAATACCGTTCTTCAAAGTATTTTCATAAAGTGCCTCGTCAACAAAATCAATATAGATTTCTTTTTCCATCATAAAACCCCTTAACACAAAAAATAAATAGTATCAATATAAATTTTTTTCATAACTTCCGAAATCTCTTTCATTGAAATAGTTTTAAACTTTTCGATAACATCTTTTAAAGACCTGTCATCTCCAATCATATTTTGAGCGAGATAAAAATCCATAATTCCGGAAGGATAGTCAAAAATACCCTTATACTTTTTTATAAGTCCACAAATGGCACTGTCAAAGTCTTCTTTCTCAAAATTTCCTTTTTGTATATCTTCAATACTTTCTTTTATCAAATTAACGGCATCATGAAAATCATCTTTTTTAATACCAGATTGAACAGCTATAATAGTTTTAAATCTGTACACAAATGAATTTATATAATAACAAAGCCCTTTTTCCTCTCTAAGTTTCAAAAACAGTTTTGAATTCGCTCCACCGCCAAAAATCTCATTCGCCGCAAGAAGCACATAAAACTCATCAGAATTTGGTTTAACCTTTGTCCTAATCCCCATGCAAAGTTTTCCCTGAGAAAGAGACTCACTTTCTTTCACCACATTAATATCTTTTTTCGAGAACACAATATTCTCCTTAAATTTAATACTATCTTTTGATATATTACCAAAATATTTTTCAACATACTCATTAAAACTATCTTTTGATATACTACCAACATAATAAAACTCAAGAGCATAGTTATCAAGAATATAACGATAATGTTTATAAAGATTTTTTTCATCTATTTTTTCCAAATCCTCAACGTAGCCATCGCCGTATATTCCAAAAGGTTCATTCTCGCACATAATCTCAACACATTTTAACCTTGCGTACTCTCTTTTATTATTTTTTCTTCCTAGAATTTCATACTTCAAATTTTCCTTTTCCCCATCAACAAATTCTTTTTTAAATCCTTTGTTTTCAACGAGAGGCTTTGTAATAATTTCCGACAAAAACTCAACAGCTTTCTCAACAAACTCTCTTTTATCAATAACCTCTATAAAGAATTGTAAAATTTGTTCCTCGCCTTTTTTTACAATACAAGTATCAAAAACAGCTCCCAATAACTCATCTGTTTTCAAATTTACTTTTCTTATGGTATTATATTTATCACTCCCCCTTTTCAAAACATAAGGTATTAAAGCGTTATACGTCACAAATTCTCTTTCAAGAGGCATACGTATAACCACGCTAATAGAAACAGTTTTAAATTTGGACACCTCAATACCATTTACAATATTTTTTTCACAACATACCACAAAAAACACCTCTACATATATTTTCTCATTCTTTTTAAAGCGCTTTTTTCAAGTCTGCTAACCTGTGCCTGGCTGATTCCAATTTCCTCAGCGACTTCCATTTGAGTTTTACCTTTAAAAAATCGTAAAGTTATAATATACTTTTCTCGTTCGGCAAGATGCTTAAGCGCCTCATTCAGTGAAATATTCTCAAGCCACAGATTCTCGGAGTTTTTGTCATCACTGACTTGGTCCATAACAAAAATAGCGTCCGCTCCATCATGATAAACCGGCTCAAAAAGAGAAATAGGGTCTTGAATAGCGTCAAGAGCGAATATAACGTCAGATTTATCCATTTCAATTTCTTTTGCGATTTCATCAATAGTAGGTTCTTTGGAATTAATATGCGTAAGTTTTTCTTTAGCTTGAAGAGCTTTATAAGCAATATCACGCAATGAACGACTTACTCGTATAGGATTATCGTCTCTCAAATACCTCTTAATTTCCCCAAGAATCATAGGTACCGCATAGGTCGAAAACTTAACGTTGTGTGACACATCAAAATTATTAATAGCTTTTATAAGACCAATACAACCAACTTGAAAAAGGTCATCTGGATTTTCCCCTCTGTTTCCAAACTTTTTCATAACGCTTAAAACAAGCCTTAAATTTCCATAAATATATTCTTTTTTTGCCTCTTCATCTCCTTGAAGTATTTTTTTGAACAACTCTTCTTTTTCCTCATTTTTAAGAATAGGCAATTTACTTGTATTAACTCCGCAAATTTCAACTTTTGTCATAGCCATAAAAAATCCCTCCCATACTTTAAAGGATTTCCTTTTTAAGCCCCAATATACCAAAAACAAAAATACCAAATCTGCCAATTTTTGCGAATCAAAAAATGAAAAAAAGAAAATTATATAATGCACTGTAAATATCATAAAGCAGCTATGTGCATTTAATTAAATGATTTTAACATCTAATAGATAATGGATAAACAGAAATATGATTGATGATTTAGGAATATAGTAAAATTATTCTTTTTGAAATTATACTTATTGGGTTATTGACAATCTAAAATACAAATGTTATAATGACAATTAAATTAGCGTAAGAAAAAGCGATGACGGAAACAAGTAGCATATTAATCGCAGACAGAGAGAGCATCATTTGGTGGAAGATGTTTATGTGGGTTGTATGTGAAAACCATTCTTGAGCTGTAATGCTGAAAGTAGATGTAAGTATTGCCGTATACCTGCGTTAAAGGTTAGGATTTGATAGAATCTGAAGTGAAAAATTAAGGTGGAACCGTGTAATAAGCACCCTTAAAGGATATATTATAAGTATCTTTAAGGGTGCTTTTCTTATGCTAATTAAAATAATTTTATTTAAGAAAGGAAAAGATAAAATGAAGATTAAAATGAAAGATGGTTCCATCAAAGAGGCGGGTTTTGATGAGGAACTTGGGAAAAACGAATTTAGGCATACAACTGCTCATATTTTAGCACAGGCAATAAAAAGACTGTACCCAAATACTAAATGCGCAATAGGACCGTCAATCAAAGATGGTTTTTACTATGATTTTGATTTTAACTTCAATTTTTCAGAAAAAAACTTTGTTGAAATTGAAGCTGAAATGAAAAAAATCGTTAAAGAAAATTTACAGCTCAGGCACTTTACAGCAGACCGTAAAAAAGCGATTCAGGATATGAAAGAAAGAAATGAGACATATAAAATTGAAATTTTAAATGAACTGCCAGAAGATGAGGAAATCAGTTTTTATCAACAGGGAGAATATTTAGAAATGTGTTCCGGACCTCATATGGCATATACCAGCGCTATTAAGGCGTTTAAGCTGTTGTCTGTCGCGGGGGCATACTGGCGCGGTAATGAAAAGAATAAAATGCTTACAAGAATTTATGGCACATCATTTCCAAGTAAAAATATGCTTGAAGAATATTTAAACCAATTGGAAGAGGCAAAAAAGAGAGACCATAGGAAATTAGGAAAAGAATTAGGATTATTCACGTTATTTGATGAAGGACCAGGATTTCCTTTCTTTCTTCCAAAAGGACAGATATTAAAGAATTTGTTAATTGACTATTGGAGAAAGCTACACACAAGAGAAGGGTATGTGGAAATATCAACTCCAATAATGCTGAATCGTCAGCTTTGGGAAACATCAGGACATTGGGAACATTACAGGGAAAACATGTATACAACGGTGATTGACGGGGCAGATTTTGGGATAAAGCCTATGAATTGTTCAGGCGGTATGCTTATATATAAGATGGAGCCTCATTCTTACCGTGAACTTCCTATGCGTATTGGTGAATTGGGCTTGATACACAGAAACGAAAAATCAGGGACACTGCATGGTCTTATGCGTGTTCGCTGTTGTACACAGGACGACGCCCATATTTTTATGACACCAAATCAGATACATGATGAGATAAAAGGAGTTGTACGTCTGATAGATGAGGTATATTCTGATTTTGGGTTCAAGTATCATGTAGAGTTATCCACAAGACCAGAAAATTCTATTGGAAATGATGA
>CATJCJ010000203.1 GCA_949738935.1 uncultured Eubacteriales bacterium
ACGCTGATATAGCCGCTGCTCTCGGAAACCGTAAAAGCATTTTGTTCCAAAACTCTCGCAACTTCCTTATTAAATAAGCTCACAGGCTTCTCCTGTTTCATGTGAACGTCCTCGGTTTTGAGCAGCTTGTTCAAGCCGAAGATATCCTTTGTCTTTTCGACTTCGCATATCTTTTCCCACCATTCGTCGGAAATATCTCTGCTCGAATCGACCTCAACCTTGCAGTCCAAAATATCGTCCGCGCCAAGTCTGCAAAGCGCCTTTTTGATCGTCATATCCTCGCATGGCATTTCCACATATTCAAATAAGCTGCCATACCTGATCTCGACCATTACAAACGAATCCGGTTCGTTCAGATATGGCGGAAACGTTGTTCCGTTAAAGATTTCCTCAAACGGAATATACTCGTTAATGAAGAGCTTTCCGTATTCCGTGTCGATCCCTTTACCCGAATCCAGCAGCTCTCTGCCTTCGGCGGAAAGCCATTCCGTGTTTTGACATTCGGATTCGGAAAGCCCTCCGCGAACATTAAGCATATGGATCAGTCCGACGCGCTCGAGATCGTCCGTATTCTCTATCAGCGTAAAACGCGCGAGGTTGTCCGTAAGGTTAATGATGTTTTTCAAACCATAACCGATTTCCGCCTCATCGCACGACAGCGCGGCGAGGAACTGTTTCATTTCCAACTGGTCCAGTCCGTCAAGCCGTTTACCGAGATAGTTCAGCGCATCCAGACTTACATCGCAGTCCTCCAATATGGACAACTCGACAGGCTCGATTTCAATAACCGTAGCCATTGGTGCAAGGTGATCCGTGTTCATGCCGATCTCGCCGAGTTTTTTCGACAGCTCCGTATCCGTACAAGGAAATGTGATCTCCGTACAGTACGGGCTGTTCTGAATTGTTGCCTTAATCATTTTAATACCTGGTATAATTAAATCAATCCCCAGCAAAAAGATTTAATTACACATATCCTTTCTAAAAAAATGAAAATATGTTAAAATGTAATAGCTTTTAC
>CATJCJ010000204.1 GCA_949738935.1 uncultured Eubacteriales bacterium
TATTATATTTAACATAAGAAAAATCAAAAACACTATTGATATAGCGAAAAATATAATCACATTAATTATTATATCCGTATTATAGTATATAAACTGCGTTATTATATTATAATAGCCCATTCCCGGAATAACATGGTCAAAAGCTGCATAAGTGTAGCTATCAAAAAAGTTTATAGACAAAAACAAAATAACAATTTTTAGAATAAATGGTAATTTTCTATATTTTGAGTATACTTTTTTGATAAGATTGGAAGCATTTTCTTTTTCTCTGATAAGAATGTATCCCACAATAACAAAAGTCATCAGGAACGTCGCAAGAATCACATAACCAGAATATTTAAAAACCTTTTCCATAATTTCCCTATTCTTTATACTTTGATAAATATGACTGCTAGGGTCGTTTATATGTTTAGGAATTATTATATATCCTTCCAAATTGTTCTGCTCAAATGAGGCTGTAAGAAACTCGTCATTAAATTTTTCTGAGTTGAAAATGCTATTGTCAAGAGAAAATTTATAATAAAAATCCTCTTTATCGATATTGCCATTATTTGTATACACTTCTCCCGTGTTTTTATTCTCAATTCTATATTGAAAACTCTTTTCATTTTTCAGATAACTTTTAACAAGCTCATAATTTTCATATACCTCTTTCAAATCCTCAAAAGCTTTAAATCTCTCAGCAGCCGGCATTTTTGTATAATCCATATCGGCGTAATAACTTTCAGGAGCTTTTTCAAAATAAGGTATATTAACTGTCACATCATCAACTCTGGACCCTGAGTTCTCATCATACCCATAATCATTATCACTTTCCGTAGGTAATTTGGAAAAATTAATATTACCTTCCTCATTCAATTTCACTCTAAGCTCTTTAAGTTTTTCATAGGCTTTTTTAGAATCAAAATTTTTAAAAAATATATAATACCTGTTCAAATTTTTCGCATACCGCAAAGCCTCTTCGTTTATCTCTGGTATATCGGACACATCAGAATTAAAATCATAGTTATAACCCATTTTAATATATGAAATATTTGAGAAACCATAAAATCCAGCCAAAGCAAAAAGCATTGCCATAAATATTAACACACAAACCCGTTTACTTATTTTAGTTCGTGTATTTTCATCATTATTTTTGAATTTTGTAACCAATTCCCCACACCACCTTTAAATATATTGGTTTTTTTGGATTAACCTCAATTTTCTCACGTATTCTTCTTATATGTACAGCAACAGTATTTTCACTATTTAAAAATGGCTCTTTCCAAACCTTTTGATATATTTCCTCAATAGAAAAAATCATATCAGGATTTTCCATTAATAAAGTCAAAATTTTAAATTCTGTCGCCGTCAATCGAACCGGAACATCATTTACAACTACTTCTTTTGTTTTTTTATTAAGATAAAGACCTCTTATAAAAATCTCACTGTTATCTCTGTCTTTTTTATAAGAACTAAACTTCACATACCTCCTTAAATTAGATTTTACTCGTGCCGTTAATTCTATAAAGCTAAAAGGTTTTGTGATATAATCATCCGCGCCTATATTTAAACCAAGAACTATATCTTGGTCTTCTGATTTTGCCGAAAGAATTATTATAGGAATTTCCTTTTCTGTTCTAATCTTAAGAATAGCCTGAATTCCGTCAGTTTTAGGCATCATCAAATCCATTATTATCAAATGAATTTCTTTTTCTTTCTTTAAAATCTCCAAAGCCTCCTGTCCATCATTAGCTTTATAAACATTCATACCCTCATTAGAGAGATATATGTCTATAGCGTTCAAAATTTCTTTGTCATCATCAGCGGCAAGTATGTTATATTTCATTTATTTTACCTCCTTGAGATAAGTATAAAATATTTTTCTTAAGAAAAATCCCATAAAAAAATTAAAAATTTATTAAGGAAGCACTCTTAGAGCCTGTCTAAAAACTATTAAAATATCCAAAAAATCAGTGAAAATAAAATCATTATGCTCAAAAATGATTTTATTTTCGCTGATTTTTTATGTATATTTTGTTTTTAGACAGGCTTTTTTTAGATTTTAGACAGGTTCTTACGCTATCCTTGATTATTAATGACAGCTTTACCTGCTGTAAACTGTAAACTATAAAAAGCAAAACCAAGTCATTTTGAATGGGTTTTGCTTTTTATAGTTTACAGTCTCTAAATTACTTTTTTATCTACATATATCACAGGACAATATTTATCATTTAACCCTTTTATCTTACTAGCCGTCATTTTCACGATTTCTTTATCAGTATATTTAAAATTAAATGGTACTTCTAAGTCAAATATAATATTTGTCTTAAGAGGCCCATTTGTTATTCTAAAATCGTGAAGCCCCAAATTAGAGTCTATAGAAGATATTATATTTGTCACTTTTTGTTTAAGCTCGTTCGTAAATTTATCATTTGTCGCGATGGGGTCCATATGAATACTTATTTCACAATTAAACTTATTTTTAACTCTCATTTCAGCGTTGTCTATTATATCATGAGCTTCCAAAAGATTCATATCACAAGGAACCTCAGCGTGAAGAGAGACTATTACTCTTCCCGGACCATAATCATGGACAATCATATCGTGTATTCCGCAAATTTCCTTATTTGAGAGAACACAATCCTGAACTTGTTTTAAAAAAACAGGGTCAGGAGCTCGCCCCAAGAGTGGTTGTAAAGTATCTTTAGCTGTTTCATATCCTGAATATAACACAAACAAAGCAACAATAACACCAGCATAGCCATCAATATTTATTCTAAAAAAATAACTTATCAAAAGACTTAAAAGTACAACAGTTGTAGCAATACTATCGTTTAAACTATCGGAGGCTGTTGCTGACAACGCCGACGAGTTAATTTTCTTACCAAGAGTTTTATTAAAAACTGCGAGCCACAATTTTGCGCTGATAGATATAATGAGTATTAAAAATGAGATTGTTGTAAAATTTATATTCTCAGGAGTTATAATTTTATTAATAGATGACTTCAAAAGCTCAAACCCCATTATAACTATAACGAAAGCGATTATAAGCGCTGTTATATACTCCGCTCTGCCGTGACCATATGGGTGGTCGTTATCAGCTGGTTTTCCGGATATTCTAAAACCAATTAAAGTAACTATTGAGGAACCGGCGTCAGATAAATTATTAAAAGCGTCCGCCATAACAGAAATTGACGCTGTAATAAACCCTACCAAAAGCTTTAACGAAAACAATAATATATTGATAAAAATTCCGATACCGCCGCTCAAAGTTCCGTATTTTTGCCTGACTTTTACATCAGATACATTATTATTATTTTTAACAAAAATATTCAATAATAATTTAGTCATTATACACCTCTGTAATGTTAACAAGCCTAATAAAATAAATTTGCCCATATATCCTATAAAATACTTCCATAACAAAAATAAACCAACAAAAAAAGCAAAGCCGTAATATTTATATAAAAAGTAATTATTGTACGATTGAAGTTTTTATCCATATATAGAGCTATTGTATTTAATACTAAATTAATCATAAAATAAATAGGAAAAATATTAATTAATTCTTTGTGAAACTCTGATGAAACACCAAGTAAAAATAAAATCACTAAACTAGATGCGCCAATAATTCCAAAGACCAAGGCAACAATCCCAAAAACCGATATATCATTCTCATTTCTTTTAATATTAATTGTTTTTACATCATTTTTTCGCTCCGCAAAAGATATATTATGCAAAACATCATCGTTAATGTTTGTATTGAAATCTCTTTCGGTTATTTCAGTTTTATCAATAAAATTATCCTTAACAAAGACACCGCAATAGCGACAAAAATTTGCGTTTTCCGATAATTCTCTTCCGCATTTTGAACAAAACATAAAAACATCTCCTTTGTAAAAAACCACTTTGATTACTGTAACTTTTTAATCAATCAATTTATTCACCAATTCCTCATCTAATTTATCAGTAAATTTATCATCTAACTCATCAAGCTTATTTTGTGCTATAGCTGTTTGATTTTTTCTTATATAATTACGCTGAGAATCAAATATAAAGTCTAAGAGCACATTTTTATCATTCTCATCAACAAATACTAATTTCGCTCTATACTCAAATCTACAACCAGGCTTTATGTGGTTATGTTTATCAAGTAATTTTATAAGCATAGTTATTCTTTTATTATTAAAACTTACACTGCATTCTCTTTCTTCCGAAACAAACATTTCAAGATTTGAGACAAATAACAATCCGCCCTCGCTCAAATCTTTTATTATTGCCTGATAAGTTTCTTCATTCTTATCTTTAATAAGAAACGGAACCATACAATCAAGTCTGTAAAATTCCCTTCTCTGTTCCTGAGCGACATAATTTAACTTATCCAAAAGAATAAAATGGTAATCACCCTTATCAAATCTCTTACTTATCACGGCATTGTGAAATGTAAAAACTCCTTTTTCATTAAACACCTTAACCATATATAAAGTATCTTCCATAGGAAGATTCACAAACTTTTTATCTTCAATAGGACTATAAATCAAAAGCTGATTTTCATAAATCGACTCAATATAACTTGTATACGATTTTTTATGATTTGTCTCAAAAGAAAGAACTACCTTATTTCCACACTTTAAATTTTCAATCATAAAATAATACCCCTTTTTAAACAGAAAGTTTATCTATACCCATTTTAATCCTTTTTAATGTGTCCTCTTTACCAAGTAATACGGCAAGTTCACTGGCTCCGCAAGGAGAAGTCGGTTTACCGGAAAGAGCTGTTCTGACAGGCCATAAAATTTGACCATTTTTTAATTCATTTTTCTTTGCTGTTTCTACCAATTTTTCATAAATCGTATCATTATCCCAGTTTTCAATACTTTCAATAACAGGAACAACTTCTTTTAAAGAATTCAAACTAATTTCCTCAGTTGTTTTCATCTTTTTATGAATATAAAGAGAAGTTTCATATTCAGGAACACTGTCAATAAAATCAACCATTCCGGCTACTTCATTTAATGTTCCGATTCTTGTTTGAATATAACCCGCAATTATTTTCAAATCAATATCCTCTCTTTTCACACTTTTTCTCAAAATTGGATAAACTATTTCAAAAAACGTTTCAAAATCCATATTCTTTATATATTCTCCGTTCATCCACGTTAATTTAACAATATCAAAAATCGCCGGAGACTTACTTAAACCTTTAATATCAAATGCCTCAATCAATTCTTTCATAGAGAAAATTTCCCGATTATCAGAAGGTGCCCAGCCTAAAAGAGCTATATAATTTATTATAGCCTCGGGCAAATAACCCTTTTGTATTAAATCCTGAAAAGAAGCGTCGCCATTTCTCTTTGATAATTTCTCTGTCGTGTTTTTCATTACAGGCGGAACATGAATATACACAGGAATATCCCATCCAAAAGCGTCATAAAGCAAGTTATACTTTGGCGTTGACGAAAGATACTCACTTCCTCTGATAACATGGGTTATTCCCATAAGATGGTCATCAATTACGTTAGCAAAATTGTATGTTGGCAAAAGGTCAGATTTTATCAAAATCTGGTCTTCTATATCAGAGTTATCAACAGTAATTGTTCCATATACCTCATCATTAAATGTTGTTGAACCCTCTCTTATTTTTTGCCTTATTACAAACGGAACATTATTTTTCAGATTTCGCTCAATTTCCTCTTTAGAGAGTCTAAGACAATGTCTATCATATTTCGCCGCTGTCTCTCCGCTTTGGGCTCTCATGTTATCCAATCTTTCCTTTGTGCAAAAACAATAATATGCCTCTCCCTTTTCAATTAATTTTTTGGCGTAATCAATATAATCATTTTTTCTCTCACTTTGAACATAAGGACCAAAATCCCCTCCAATATCAGGCCCCTCATCGTGGCTAATTCCGGACATTTTAAGAGTTTTATAAATAACATCAACCGCTCCGTCAACATACCTCTCACGGTCAGTATCCTCAATTCGTAAAATAAATTTTCCATTATTTGAACGGGCAATTAAATATTCATAAAGTGCCGTTCTTAAATTTCCTATGTGCATATATCCTGTCGGACTTGGTGCAAATCTTGTTCTTACCATTTCAATTCTCCTTAAAAAACATATAAAATTTACTAACTGGATACCCCATAAAGCTTGTTATTATAGAAAAACCAAGCTTTAATGTAAAAATTATTTAATTCCACTTTATTTTTTATAATTTTTTTGCATATTCTAGTTTTTAGATACGCTTTAAGTAATTCTTGTCACCTACGAGCGTAA
>CATJCJ010000205.1 GCA_949738935.1 uncultured Eubacteriales bacterium
GCTCTCAAGAGCGAAATCGACAGAATCTCCACTTCTACCGAGTTTAACACTCAGCAGTTGCTTGACGGTTCTTTGAGTGGAGCAGGTGGAGACACCAATAATTATGGCGCTAAGTACGGTATCGTAGAAACAACTCTTGCGGATCTTAAGGGTGCTGTTCTTACATCCAATATTGCAGGTGTAAAGGTTACCACTGCTTTCGGAGCTTCCGGCAAGGGCGGTGAAAACGCCATTTGGGATGCTACAGGTAAGGAACTCAAATTAAACTTGGTTGAGGGTCGTTCTTACACTCAATCTGATATTGACGAATTAATTAAGAATGCTACTCAGAACAAGGATGCCGGTCAGACCGGTGTTCCTGCCGAGATTAGCCTTAAACTTAAAAATGGCGTTATGACTGCTACAGCAGCAGGCAGCACTGCTGTCACAGAAGCCGGTGTACGTGCGTCAGTTACTGATGCCACCGAACTTTTAAAGTTAGTTGGTGGTGGTACAGCAGGCGCTCACGGTTCTTCCGACTCTATAACTTTCACGGCAAATTCATATGGTGCAATGAATGGGACCACACCTTCTGCAAGCGTAGCAAAGATTACAATTAACACCGTAGGTGTTGATGCGGGAAAAGAAAGCGTTACCATAGATACAGGTAAGGCAGCTACTGATACTACTGGCGCTGAAATAACAATCAATCTTGCTACAGGCGTTAAATATTCTGAAAAGGATATTGAAAATCTTCTCGCTAAAGAAGGCTTTGACTACGATGTTAAATTGACTGATACCAAAAACACTGATGGAGATAACGACGGTTATGTATACTTCAACGTAGCTGCTAAGTCGAATCAGTTGGAATTAACCGGAGGCAAAGGTGTAGGCAAGGATGCTATAGGTGCCACAGGAGAAGGCCTTACTTTCCAGATCGGCGCTAACGGCGTTGAAGATCAGAGAGTAACCCTTAACATCGACGATATGGGCGCAAACGCTCTCGGTGTAGCCAACGTTGACGTATCCGACAGAGACAGCGCAAACAAGGCTATCGACACCATCGACTCCGCTATCTCCAAGGTATCCATGCAGAGAGCCGGTCTCGGTGCTCTTCAGAACCGTCTCGAGTACACCGTTAACAACCTGACCACAACCAACGAGAAC
>CATJCJ010000206.1 GCA_949738935.1 uncultured Eubacteriales bacterium
ATATGAAACAGACAAAGACGGCGTAATTATTATTGATAATCTTGACCCCGGCTGGATAAAAATTGTTGAAACCAAAGCGCCGGACGGTTATTTGCTTGCTGAAACGCCAAAAGACGTTGAAATCACAAATAATCAGTTTGTAAAAGTTACTTTTGAGAATAACCCTATGTCAAGCGTTGTTATTAAAAAATATGACACAAACTCAAAGAAACCGCTTGCGGGAGCGTTATTCAAGGTGACAAAAAAATCTGGTGATGTAGTTGGAGAATACAAAACCAACGATAACGGCTTGATTCAGATTGACAATTTGCCCACAGGCTGGTATTCAGCGGTTGAGGTAAAAGCGCCTAATGGTTATAAACTTGTTGAAAACGCAAAAGATTTTGAGGTTACTCATACAAAAACAGTGACACTTGAATTTCCAAACGAAAAATTGACAAGTCTTATTATCAAAAAAGTAAACGACAAAACAGGTGAACCTCTTGCGGGTGCTAAATTCAAAGTTGAAAAACAAAACGGACAACTTGTAGGCGAATACTCAACTGATAAAGACGGTTTGATAAATATTTCAAATCTCTCGCCTGATTGGTATGTTGTTAGAGAAACCAAAGCGCCGGACGGTTATTTTCTTGATGAAACTCCCAAAACTGTTGAGGTTAAGACAGATGTTCCTACTCTTGCAACATTTACGAATAAAAAATTAACAGGAATACAAATCAAGAAAATTGATGATTCAACAGGCAAGGCGTTAGCTGGTGCGGAATTCACGGTTACAAAGCAGAACGGCGAAAAAATTGGTGACACTTATATTACAGATGAATCAGGTTTTGCGAATGTTCCAAATTTGCAGCCAGACCATTATGTAGTAACAGAGGTAAAAGCGCCAAATGGTTATTTACTTGACAACACTCCTAAAACAGTTGAGGTTAAGACAGATACGCCAACTATTGTAACATTTAAAAACAAATATAAAAGCGGTTTTCAGATAATTAAAACAGACTCTAAAACAGGCGAACCGCTTGCGGGCGCTAAGTTTACCGTTTACAAAAAATCGGGAGATATTATCGGAGAATATGTAACCGATAAAAACGGAGTTATAATTATTGACGGTTTAGAGAATGGCTGGTATAAAATTGCTGAAACTAAAGCTCCTGACGGGTATATGATTGATGAAACACCAAAAGACGTTGAAATGACTG
>CATJCJ010000207.1 GCA_949738935.1 uncultured Eubacteriales bacterium
ATATTTTTATGATATACTTTTTTTAGAAAGAAACGGAGGTCGTTTTGTGGGAATAAAAGATACAATTACAAAAGAATATATGGCAGATAATAAAATTTTTGCGGATGCATTCAATTATTTTATATATAATGGGGAACAGATAATTAAACCTAATGATTTAAAACCACTTGATACAACGTTTGTTGAAATACCTTTTGGTATTAGCGGAGAAAATTCGCCTGTTCAGAAATTCAGAGATGAATTAAAACATTTAGTCATTAAGGAAGATGAAAGAACAATTTACGCAGTGCTTGGAATTGAAAATCAATCTGAGATACACTACGCAATGCCTGTAAAAAATATGCTCTATGACGCACTTGAATATTCAAATCAAGTAAAGAAAACCACACAGGCACACAAAAAGGCTAAAGACAAAAGTCCGAGCAATGCTGAATACTTATCCGGTTTTTATAAAACAGATAAACTTGTTCCTGTTGTAACACTTGTTATTTACTTTGGTGCTGATAGATGGGACGCTCCCAAATGTATATTTGATATGTTTTTAGAAAACACAGATAATAAAATATTAGCTTTTACTGAAAATTACAAAATAAATCTCATTTCACCAAGCGAAATGTCAGATAACGAATTTGACAAATTACAAACAAGTCTTAGAGAAGTTATGAGATATATCAAATATTCAAAAGATATGAATAAAATTAATGAAATAATTGAAAATGATAAACGGTTTTCAAAACTTGAAAGAAACGCTTTTAATGTAATTAACACTTGTACAAATTCAAATTTAAAAGTCAGCGGCAACAAGGAGGTAGTAAATATGTGTCAGGCTATTTTGGATATAAAAAAAGAAGCGAAAAATAAAGGTATGAATGAGGGAATAACAAAGGTTGCATTAAATCTTGTAAAATCAGGAAAAATGTCATTAGAAGAAATTTCCGATGTTACAGGACTTTCACTAAAAGAAGTTAAAAATTTAAGTTTAAAATAATAATTTTATTTTTTAACTTACAAAAAAGGCTGATGTCTGTATATTAACATCAGCCTTTTATATTTATACAACATAAAAATATCAAATATGACAATAACACATTTCTACAATAAAAAGTTATGCTTTTTAATTTTCTAAGTATGGTTTAACTTTATTGCTTGCGTGAGCAATAAGAGTATTATACCAAAACTGTCCCGTTTCCGCTGTATCGGCATTTACAGGGATTTTATCCTTAGTTTGCAAAAGTTCCTCACATGTAATAGCCATAATTTTGCCCTCCAAACCGGTCTCATTGCCGTCAGCAAAACGATTTAAACAGTAACGGAGCGTATATTCCCTATAATACATAAGTTCACGATACTCAATAAAATGTTCATTAATGTAATCATATGGATTTGACGAAACTAAAGGAGAAGAACACACAATATTAAGTAAATTGCTGACAACAGAGTCTGTATCAAGACCGCTAAACTGTACTGCCTGCTTATAACAGCTTTGTATTTGCTGAATTATAAATTTTTGACTGTCCATTCCATCTTCGGCGATATCTTTCGGGAATTTACTGCGAATATCAGGGCCAAAGAAACTTCCGTCACGAGGCTGCCAATACTCTTTTAAAACATAACCATTTTCATTTATGTCAAAAGTTAAAGCGATTGGAATATGACTTCCTCCAACATCTTCTATTCCTTTTTCTAAAATATTATACCTCTCATATAAAGCCCATCCATAACAAACAACGGTATTTGCCGTACTGTCAGAAGCCGCAGATTCTAATGATATTTTTAAAGCAATAAAATCACAGCACTCAAAATCATATTTATAAAAATCATAATGATTTTTCTCAAGTATAGCGGCAGAAATTGCTTTCTTCAGTTTTTCATAATCATAAGAAGTGTTTTCAGCAACGTTTTCTTGTTTTCCATCATCATAAGTACTTTTTTCCACATTTAAATCAGCGATTCTTATTTCAACGCCTTTCACTTCTACATATATGGCAATATCTTCATTTGTCGGATTACTTGCATTTATCCCTACTTTAAACCACGCACCTTTTTCTGCATTCATTTCTACCGGCATTACAGGCGTTATATAGGTTGGTTCATCATAGGCGTTTTCTTCGTTAATCTCTATAGGCTTTAAAGCAATTTCCGTATCACCTAATCCCTTTTTTGATAATAATGTTATTTTATTTTCTTTTGGAGAAATTTCTTCTTCCGAATAATAAATTCCTTCATCGCTATTTGCGGGAATTATAATTTTTATGTCAGAAGTATTATTTTTAGGATTTGTTAAAAAACACAAAACTATTACAGCAGATATAACTGACGCTATTGCAACTATCCAAAAAGAAGGTTTTCTATAATTTAAAATCATTTTAATTCTTTCTTTTACATTGACCTCTCCAAACGCAAGAGGATAAACCATAATCATTCTTTTCTGCATACAACAAAATAACAAAGTTTCTGAATAGGCTTTTCTTTCATGTATATTCATATGTTTAATTACTTTTTCATCACAAGCAAGTTCAATATCTCGGCAAAATAAAATATATGCCGCCCATATTAATGGGTTAAACCAATATATTGCTAATAAAATATACCCCAAAACTTTCCACCAATGTTCTCTGCGTTTTAAGTGTGCTTGCTCGTGTGCAAGTACATACTTAATTTTGTCATTTTCTAAATTTAAAGATAAATAAATTTGAGGTTTGATTATACCTAAAATAAAAGGATATTTTACAGAATCACAAATCCAAATATTATCCTTTAATAGTATTGACTCCCGTACTTTGCTTCTTATAATTAAAAAACTTATCAAAGCATAACTAAACAGAATAATTAATCCTATTATCCATATAATACTCGCAATAAATATATAAATTTGCAAAGGATTAACACTATCAGAAGAATCCGAAACAAAAGACTCACTAATAATAGGATTCAATGTATTATTAATTAAAGGAATACCACTATTAATCAAAGGTTTTTGCTCATACTGAACAACATCAGGCTTAATTGTTTCCGTACTTGGTATTAAACTAAATGAGCTTTCAAAAGAAAACGGACATATCAAACGGATTGCTGCAATAGCCCAAAGTATACAAATAATCCACCTAGGTACTTTTTTCAAAAAGAGCCTAAACAATATAACTACTATAATAAGCCAGCCTGTAGAAATACTCATATTAAACAGCTTCAAAAAAACCATATTCATTCCTCCTCTGCATTATCAATCATTTTTCGGATTTCCTCTACTTCTTTAGATGTTAATGATTTATCTTTTGTGAAAGCGGCAATAAAAGCTGGAAGAGAACCGTCAAATGTATCTTCTACAAATTTTTTACTTTGTATAGAATAAAATTGTGAACGTGATATCAGAGAAGTTACAGTTCCCTTATTGTTTTCAAACAAACCTTTATCGCACAATCTTTTCAGAACCGTATGTGTTGTTGTTCTTTTCCAATTAAAAGTTTTTCCGGCCAGCTTTACTAATTCTGAAGAAGTTATAGGCTCATATTCCCAAATTATATCAGCAAAATGAGCTTCAATCACACCCAATCGTATCTCTGTCATATATAGTCCTCTTTCTTTAAATTAAAATTGGTTTACGAAATAGACTACTCGTTATAGTCCCTATATATAGACTACAGTAAGTAGTCTGTTTTGTCAAGAGGAATTTAAAAAAATTCATCACAATTCAAAATTTCCATATATTGAAAAAAAATATTTTTTTATTGAATTGACACAATTTTGTAATTTCGCAAGAAGTCTAATATAAAAACCTGCTGTAGTAATTTGTAGCAGGTTTTTCAAATGTTCCTTATATTCTTATCACCAATTTAATTCTTTGCTTTCGCATAAATTTTTCATATCATCAAAACTATGCCAAATAAACACTTTTATTTTTCCAATTTCTTTTTCTTGTTTTGGAACATAAAAGCCTAATGAATATGTATTATTCTCA
>CATJCJ010000208.1 GCA_949738935.1 uncultured Eubacteriales bacterium
GCTTAAAAGTGTAATAGTTTTGTACATTCTTATTGTATTATTCATTTTTAAATTTTCTTTTTATAAAAAAATAAAAAAATTTTAATTTATATGTTAAAAAATTTCTTTATTTCCTTTATATAAGAACAAGAGGAGAAGCAAGGATATATATTTTAACTCTATTAAAATTTTGCGCTTCTCCCAAAAAATAAGGAGATTTAAAAAATGAAAAAAGATAATTATCATATAGGTATAGACAAATCCGTACTCTATGGATTTGAGATTAAGGTATTAGATGAAACATTACTTAAAGGAGAAAATGTAGAATACAGAAAAAACCCAGACTATCCTATGAAGACAAAAAATGGTATCGCTATAGAAAAACTTAGTATAAAAGATGTATTTTTCGGAGAATTATTATGCTGTATATCAAAAAATAAACCTATAATGAAAATAACGATTTCAGCGTCCTCAAAAAATAATTTTTTTAATTTATCAGCATCTCAATATAAAGAAAGAATTAAAGAAGTATTTAATTACTTATATAATACATACAAGATTGAGATTAATTATAATTTTAACTCATTATATATATCGTATATTGAAATAAATACTACTTTTGAACTTAAATATTTATTTAAAGATTATTGCGGAGCTTTATTTATAATAATGGGAACTATACCGACAGAAAGTTTTAAAAAAAATACTCCTGAATGTAAAGTTGGTGATAAAATCATATCTATATATTCAAATAAGGATGAATCCCTTGAATTAGAAACAATTTATATAGAAAATAGTTCAAGAAGTCTGATTATATATAATAAGACAAAACAATTAAAAGATAAAAACAAGGGATTTTTAAAAGATGATTATATGCGTATAGAATATAAATTCAAAAGAAAAGACTCATATATAAATAAACACTTAAAAAATACTGTAGGAAGATTGACTGATGAAAACATTAATAAACTTTTCTTAGACCTTTTTGATGATGATATTGTTACACCTATAAATAAATTAAGGGAAAATATTATGAAAAATATAACAGCTTATTTACGTGATGTTCATAAAAATAACGGCAATAAATTTCCAAGAGACTGGCGGGATACTTTATTGTCAAAAATAGTTTTAAATGAGAAAGAAAATAAAAATCCTATGATAATTGATTATACGGATATTGAAAAAGCTATTAGTGAGGTTAAGCTTTTCAGGCATAAAAAAAAGAGTAATTGATAATTTGAAAAAAGAAATAGATAAAAACTACACATGGCTCAAAGGACGTAATGAACAAATAGATGAGATAATTGAAAAAGTAAAATCTTGTGGCGTAAATGGAAAAGAATAAAAAATTTAAAAAAGTAGTTGAAAAGTTTTTATAATTTTTATATATGAAGATATAAGCAATATCTATGCATATAAGAAAGAAGGGATATTCAGTTAAAATATAAATTCATAACAATAGATAATGTTTAATAAAACAATAATGAAAATCCTGTATACAAAATCAAATAGTTATTTTAATAAGGATTTAAAATTATGTGGGAAATTCTCTTATTTGTTCTATTTTAAAAATACTGAAGGTAACTCCTGATAGCCTTAAAATGAACCCAGGTAGGGTTCAAATATAAGATGTCAAAAAGCTTTAAAAGGCAGTATTTATATAGGATTTTAGATACTCAATCATAATCACAATGTTATTAATATATATACATTGTTAAAGAAATAAAAATACTTCTTATAAAAAATATAGACAAATTTATTTGAAAGGTTGTGTAGAAATGAGTAAAAATAATTATTATACACAAATCCCTGAGTTTACAGGAAGAAATGTACCAATAAAAGAAATTGCCTTAGCTATAGGTAAAGATGCTCAATATATAAGATTAGGACTTCAGCGTGGTATATTAAAATTTGGATACGCTATTAAAAGAAACAACTCATCAAGATACAGTTACTATTGCTCCGATAAAGCTGTTTGGGAAGAAATAGGGTATTTTAATAATAAATAATAATTTAATTTCATTCAAATATCAGAATTAACTTGTTTTTAAATGGAATATATAGTATACTGAAGAAGTAACTCGAATTGTAATTATTTATAACTTTATTGAATTCCATTTCCTATAAAAGTTAATTTCTGATATTTGAGATTTAAACTTAATTATAGGAGTGATTAAAATGAAATTTCCAAACGGTTTCGGATGAATTACAAAATTAAAAGGAAAAAGACGAAAACCATATATAATAAGAAAAACAAATGGCTGGATATATGATAAAGAAAAAGATAAATACAAACAGGATATAATTATTGTCGGATATGCTAAAACAAAAAAAGAAGCCCTTGAGATTTTAACGGAATATAATAAAAATTGTGATTCAAAAAATAGTTATAACACTGAGTTTAACAGATTGACCTTTAAAGAGGTTTATGAAAATTGGTCTTCCAAAAAATTCTTAACAATAGCTCATTCAAACATTAATGGTTATAAAGCGGTTTATATAATATGTGAAGAGCTTTATAACAAAGAATTCAGGAAATTAAAATTCGTTGATTTACAAAAGGTTGTTGATGACTGTAATAAAAATTATCCAACTTTGATAAAATTAAAAACTCTTTTTAAACAGCTTTATAAGTATGCCTTAAAAAATGATATATGCGAAAAAGATTATGCCGCACATATTGATATTGTACAATATAAAAACAAAAATAAAAATAAGCAGGAAAGAGAGAGATTTACTGATGATGAAATTCAAGAAATATGGAAAAAGAAAGACGATAAAATTTACCAGACCATTCTAATGCTTATTTATTCAGGCTGCCGTATAAGTGAACTTCTTGATTTGAAAAAAGAAAATGTTCATCTTGAAGAACAATATTTTGACATTATGAAGAGTAAAACGGAAAACGGATTAAGAAAAGTTCCTATCGCTGACAAAGTTCTTCCGTTTTTTGAAAAATGGTATCACAATTATCCTGAATGTGAGTATTTATTGGGAACAAGCAAAGGCAGGCATTTTAAATATAATACATATCTTAAAGACTATTATAATTATGCTCTGGAAAAACTTGATATACATCATACTCCTCATTGCTGCCGACCTACATTTATATTAATGCTTGCGTTCGCAAAGGTAGACCAGACAACAATAAAAAAAATTGTTGGACATACAGGGGCTATGTCATTAACAGAAAAGGTATATACTCATTTTGATATTAAACCATTACTTAACGCAGTAAATCAAATTTAACACTAAACATTATTGAAAAAAATTAAATCTTGCCAATTATTTAATGACGTTTAGTATTAAAAAAATGAACTCGTTAATTTATTAAAAAGTATTTATTACATACTTGTTGCTTACTTATAAAAATTTATGGCTTTTTAATAAATCATATTGCTTTTTATTTGTAACAAATATTTTTTTAAAGGTGTATAAATTCAGTAAAAATGGCACTTTGGAGATGAAGTTAAATATTATAAAACTACTCCTGAATTATATATCATAAAAGGTGATAATCCTGTTAATATCTATGATTTTGGGAGTTTTTATATTTATGCCTCAACAAAAAGTATTCTTGATAAAGCACTTAAAAAGCTCAAAATTAAATTAAAATATAAAGAAATATCAGTTTCCCGCGGTGATATTTTAAAGTTTTTGCCAAATGGAAGTTTTGAAAGCGGCAGTTTTGAGATTTCCGATTTTAGTTTTGAGAGATATGGCTGGTACTCAATGTACGATAAAAATTATAAAGATGAATGTCAGAGCAATAATGAAGACGAATACCTTGAAGACCTAATCAGATACGCAAAAATTATAGGTGTTAATGCTGAGGATATTGATTATCTGCTTGATAAGAGCCTTTAAAAAAATTTGTGTAAACAGTATAAAAACAGTCCTTCTTGACAATAATGCAAATAAAAATTAATGTAAAAATTTGCAAAAACAAGGAGGACTAATTTTATGTCAAA
>CATJCJ010000209.1 GCA_949738935.1 uncultured Eubacteriales bacterium
AATATAATTAATTATAATAATAATAGTAATAAGCTGAGTGGATAGTGTGAAAATAAGGATAAATTAAGTATTTAAGCCAAATTTTATCAACATTCAGACAGGTATTTTTCAGTGGATAAATCAATTTAATCCACTCTCTGGATTTTACATATATTTACCTGTTTTTTATCCACAGCCTGTCCACCGTCTTATACCTGTACTTATCCACTACATTGACTCGATATCTTTTACAATATAATTAATGTCGGCATTAAGCTTATCATCTGTATTTATTTTAGCTTCAATTTTTTCAATATTGGATCTTGCTGTTGTTCTGTCCTTTGAAAATTCTTTTCCGATAGATGTATCGTTCATAGACAGAAGTTTTCGGCAAAGATACATTGCTACCTGCCTCGGCACCGCAATTTCTTTTGTTTTGATTTTTCCTGTAAGCTCGTTTTCTGAAATATTATAATATACCGAGACTTTTTGAATGATTTTTTTCGGAGTTATTTTTATTGCGTCATCTCCCGCGATAACAGGTTCCAGAGTTTTCTTTACAAAATCCATTGTAATTTCACATTCTTTTATTTCGGACATTGAAATTACATTTAAAAGAGCGCCTTCAAGCTCTCGTATACTGGAACGTATATTATCGGCTATATATTCAAAAATACCGTTGTTTATATTAACATTATGAGCCTGAGCCTTTTTTTGAAGAATAGCTATTCTCGTTTCATAATTTGGAACGGAAATATCAATTGTAAGTCCCTGACCAAATCTTGTGCGGAGTCTGTCTGTGAGAGTAGTCAGATCGCTTGGTTTACGGTCGCTTGTAAGTACTATTTGTTTGTTATAATTAAAAAGCTCGTTAAAGGTATGGAAAAATTCCTCCTGTGTGGCTTCTTTATGTTCCATAAACTGAACGTCGTCCACAAGCAGAACATCGGGAGCCCTGTATTTTTTTCTGAATTTTTCAGTTGTGTTTTCCCTTACGGCCGTTATAAATTCATTTGTAAAACGCTCGCCTGAAACATAAAGTATATTTACCTGCGAGTATTGTTCTTTTATTTTATTTCCTATAGCTTGCATAAGGTGTGTTTTTCCCAGTCCGCTGTTTCCGTAGATAAAGAGAGGATTATATATTTGTCCGGGGGACTCGGCCGCTTTTTTTGCCGCCGCGCTTGCAAACTCGTTTGAAGGACCTATTACGAAGTTGTCAAATGTATATTTTGGATTTACTCCGCTGTTGTTTGGTTCATTTGAAATTGTTGTTTTTTCTTCCGCCCGGGGCTTAGGGATATCTCCTACGATTATATCAAGAGACATTTTAGTTCCTGTAATTTTTTCAAGGGAGGATTCAATAGAATTTTTATATCTGTATTCTATTATGTTTTTATTAATAGATGTGGGTACTGAAATTGTAAAAATAGAATTTATTAAAGAAACAGGCTTCGATACTTTAATATGTACGTTATAACCCACAGGAGAAGAAATATTGTTTTTTACATTTTCAAGGGTATTGTTCCAGATTTCAGTTATATCCATATTTATAAATATCCTCCTTTTAATAATATTTTTGACATATTATGTAAAAAACAAACGCATAGTTATATTTTTAAGTCTATCTTCTATATTATCAAATTTACGCAAATTAATCAAGAAAAATATTGAGATTTTTTTATAAATTATGTATAATTATTTTATAGAAAGCAATTTAAATAAAAAAAGAGGATTAATTATGAAAAATGTTTTAATAACCGGCGGAAGCAGAGGAATAGGAAAAGCGTGCGTATATGAATTTTCAAAGGCGGGATATAGGGTATTTCTTAATTATGATAAAAGCCATGATGAGGCTGAAGAAATAAGTAATGAAACAAATGCTGTTATTATAAGGGCTGATATATCTGACGCTTCTCAGGTATACGCAATGGCTGATTATATTCACAAAAATTACGGGAAAATAGATATAATAATAAATAATGCGGGAATTTCTCAGATAAAACTTTTTACTGATATTACTGAAAATGACTGGGACAGAATGTTTGACACAAATATAAAGGGAATGTTTTTAGTTACTAAAGCTTTTGTAAAGGATATGATTTCAGAAAAAAGAGGAAGGATTATTAATATTTCATCAATGTGGGGAGTTACCGGCGGAAGCTGCGAGGTTCATTACAGCGCTTCAAAGGCGGCTGTTATAGGTTTTACTAAAGCTCTTGCTAAAGAGCTTGCTCCATCGGGAATATGTGTGAATTGTATTGCTCCGGGAGTTATTGAAACAGAAATGAACAGTCATTTAAATAATGAAGATATTAAAGCACTTTGTGACGAGACACCTCTCGGAAGAACAGGCAGGCCTGATGAAATTTCAAAGACAGCTTTATTTCTTGCTTCTGACGACGCTTCGTTTATTACGGGACAGGTGCTTAATGTTGACGGAGGAATGGTAATATAAAAAATGCGGCACTTGCAATACAAAGTATTGAGTGCTGCCGCATAAAAAACACTATACTCTGTATTGCTGCGACACAAGTGATTTCACTACTCATAATAAATGTACGTGAAAAAGAGTATGCGTTTTTATCTGAATAATAAAAAAACCGCACGTAAATTATAAATAGTCTATATTCACTTATGTCGCAAATTTATTATATCATATAATGTATTTAATGTAAATAAAAAAACTACTATATTTTTATAGCAGTTTTTTATATGAGCAAGTCTGTAAGCCGTGTTCAGTATTGGACAATCATCTATCTCGACGCACAGTTACCTGTACGCTCCAGCCTTTCAAGGGAAAACGCCGAGCAAGCTTAATATTCCCAAAGTTGCTTCGGGTGGGGTTTACACGGGAATTCAGTCGCCATCTTCCCTGTGCGCTCTTACCGCACATTTCCACAATCGCCTCTTTCTGTAAAAGGAAAAGGCATTTATTTTCTGTTGCACTATCCTTGAAGTCGCCTTCACCGGCCGTTAGCCGGCACCCTGCTCTGCGAAGCACGGACTTTCCTCACCGCGGATGCGGCGCGATTGTCTGACTTACTCTTTTGATATTTTACAATATAATTATGATTATGTCAAATAAAATGAAAAATATCTTTATTTTTTGATTTTATAATTTCTAAATCGGTGTTCTTTAAAATATCCTCAAAAATATCCATTACGCATATTTCTGTCGGGTAATGTCCGGCATCTATAACGCATATGTCAAGCTCTGTCATATCAATTGTATTGTGATATTTCATATCGCCTGTTATTACAGCGTCCGCCCCTTTTTCTTTGGCAAGAGGAATGACTTCGCTGCAGCTTCCCGAAGCGACTGCGGCTGTTTTTATAGTTTTATTAAAATCACCTGCGGCGCGTATCGGAGTATTAAGTATTTTTTTACACTCATTGGCAAGGTCAATAAATTTTACGGGATTTTTTAAGTTTCCATATCGTCCCAGTCCAGCTATCTCATCTTCAGTATGCTGGTCAAGTATTTTTATATCAGTCAGATTAAACATTTGAGCGAGACGGTCATTAATGCCTCCTTTTGCGGTATCCATATTGGTATGAGCCGCAAAGAGAGGTATATTGTTTTCAATTAAAAGCTTTAACATCTGACCCTCGGAGGTTGTATAATCAATACGGTTTATTTTTTCAAAAAGTATAGGATGATGTGAAATTATCATATCAGCGTCTTTTGAAATTGCTTCTCTGACCGTTGTAATATTTGTATCAAGAGTTAAAAAAACTTTTTTTACTTCCTTTTTACTGTCACCGCATAAAAGTCCTACATTATCCCATGGATATGCGAGCCGTTTCGGACAAAAGTTTTCAATAAGTTCAATTATATTATTAGCTTTCATAATTTTTAAGCTCCTTCAGCCAGTTTTTATATAGATTAAGTTTTTTATAATCAATATCATTTGAATTTTCAAGACCGTTTATAACTTTAGTAAATTCACGATATTTTTTTTCATAAAGTTTTTTGTAATATTTATTTGTTTTAAGATATTTTGGAAGGTGATATTCAATATCATCTTTTAAATTTGTTTCGTGTCCTTTTTTGGCGTTTATGATATTATAAACCTTAAAATCTTCGACTGCAATATCCTCGTCTGTAATTTTAAAACCGTTATCAGAAAGATATTTTCTCAGCTCATATTGAGCGTTCATAGGTTGAAGAACAAGTCTACATTTATGAGCGATTTTCAAATCTGCTTCAATAATTTCAGTTATAAGTTGTCCGCCCATACCGGCTATTATAATAGTATCAGCTTCATTTTCATTTAAAACAGAAAGACCACTGCCGAGTCTTACTTCAATTTTATCAGAAAGATTATGATTTTTTACATTTGTTTTAGCGATTTCAGCCGGACCTGTTCGGATATCTCCCGCTATTACATAATCGCAGAGATTATTTTCTATAAGATATATAGGTATGTATGCGTGATCGGTTCCGATATCCGCTATTATTTTTCCTTTTGTATGTCTGACAATACATTCTAAACGAGGTGTAAGCACGCGTATTCCTCCAAAAATACATAAAATTTAGTTTTTACTGTTATCCCTGTATTTATGCACACAGTGTGGATAAATTTATTACCGCCGTTTTAACCTAAAAAATGACTTAAAAATAGGTTTTTATTTTTATAAATATTATTTATCCACATTTTTTTCACAAAAATACTGTTTAAACTGGTAAAAATATGTAATATCAATGTGTAAACCAGAAAAAACCGCATAGATAAGCCATTTTTAAAACTTGGTTTATACAATAAAAAGTGTGGATAAGTATGTGGATAACGTGGATAAATCTTTTTAAAACCGCTTTTTAAAGCAGTTTTTGAGTGGATAAACTATAAATTTTACTTGTTGATAAGTAAAATTTATCCATAATTTAGTTTACATAAAATCACAACAATATATTGTATAAGATGTTTTAAAAGACACAAAATATTTGTTAAAAATATAAAAAAGTTTTTAAAATCAGCTATGCAAAATTAATAGCATAGCTGATTTTTATTATACAGATAACAGAATTTTATTTTGTGATTTTATCTGTGCCCATATAAGGAATGAGAACATCTGGAATGGTAACGCTGCCGTCCTCATTCTGGAAGTTTTCAAGTATAGCCGCCACGGTTCTTCCTACAGCGAGACCACTTCCGTTAAGAGTATGAACAAACTGAGCTTTGTCTTTTGGATTTTCCTTATATTTGATATTTGCGCGTCTTGCCTGATAATCTTCAAAATTTGAACATGATGAGATTTCAACATATCTGTTATAGCTTGGCATCCATACTTCTATATCATATGTTTTTGCTGATGAAAAGCCCAAATCGCCTGTTGAGAGACAAACGACTCTGTATGCTATACCGAGTTTTTGAAGAAGCTTTTCAGCGTCGTTAGTGAGCTTTTCAAGTTCTTCATAACTATTTTCAGGCTTAACAAATTTAACAAGTTCAACTTTGTTAAACTGATGCTGTCTTATAAGACCGCGCGTATCGCGTCCGGCGCTTCCCGCTTCCGCTCTGAAGCATGCTGAGTATGCGCAGTATTTAATAGGAAGCTGCGCTCCGTCAAGAATTTCATCTCTGTGAAGATTTGTTACAGGAACCTCTGCTGTAGGAATGAGAAAGAAACCGTTATTTGTAACCTTGAACGCGTCCTCCTCAAATTTCGGAAGCTGGCCTGTGCCTGTCATTGAAGCTCTGTTTACCATATATGGTGGAAGAATTTCTTTGTAGCCTGACTCGTCTGTATGGGTGTTCAAAAAAAACTGAATTACCGCTCTTTCGAGTCTTGCGCCGAGACCTTTATATACAGTAAAACGCGTGCCTGCGATTTTTGTGCCGCGCTCAAAATCAAGAATATCAAGATCTGTACCTATATCCCAATGCGCTTTAGGATCAAAATCAAATTTTCTCGGTTCATTGAATTTTCTTATTTCAACATTTTCACTATCATCCGCTCCGACAGGAACCTCGGCATTTGGAATATTTGGTATTTTAAGCATGAAATTCAAGAGTTCGTCATCAATTACTCTTACTTTTTCATCGTCTGATTTTATTTCATTACTTAATTCTTTCATTTCAGCGAAAATCTGATCTGTGTTTTCGCCCGCTTTTTTCATTTGAGGTATTTTTTTACTGATTTCATTTTGTTTTGCTTTTTTCTGTTCAACTTCAGTAAGAATTGAGCGTCTTTGTTTGTCAAGTTCTATAGCAGGTTCTATATCAAGACTGTTGTTTCGTTTTTTTAGGGCTTCCTTTATACGTTCGGGTTCTTGTCTCAAAATTTTAATGTCTAACATTTTATTTTATCCTTTCTATTGTAAATTGTTTTTTATGTTATTATAAATAATTTGCTGATCGCTTGTAAGTACATTATAATCAACCGCATTCAGCATTTCAAATGCTTTTTCATTATTGCCGGCAATAAAATAACCGTTTGCGCTTAGCAATAAATCATTTGTAGTTTGTTTTTGTTCAAGATCTTTGTTTTTTTCTTTAAGCTGTTTATTTTCTTCCATAAGATTTTTATTTTCTTCGCTTAATACCGCCGCGCGTTCTGTAATACCCTGTGTCTGTTCTGTATTATACTCTGCTTTTGGTATACTTTTTTCAAGATGTGTCTGACCGAAAAAAGAGAGTATTATCAGAATGACAGCGACAAAAAATATTAACGCCGCATATATGAACATTGATTTATTATCGTTTTTATTAGTCATTATTATCAGCCTTCTTTAGTTTATTTTTTGCTTCTTCAAGAGCTGCTTTTTCTTCGTCAAGAAGTTTAACCGCCGTTTCTCCTCCGACTATTTCACGCATATAGGTGTTGCATGAGTTATGGCCGTAAAGCGACGTAAGAATAAAACCGTCATTGTTATTGTTAAGAAGCGCGAGAGAAAAGCTGAGTTTTCCTTTTACGTCATCAAATGCGTCATAATTTACAATACCTACCTTTTTTAGTGAAATATTGGAGTCATTTTCACAATTGGCAAGTCTGGAAAGTAAAACGGCGTCTGATGTATTGTTTATTGTTTTTGATAAATCGTCTACTTTATCATAATAATCCTTTAAAGCGCTTATTATATCACCGTCGTCAGAATAATCCATTATTGTGCTTATTTTGGATGAGTTTACAGCGGTTATAATAAAGCATATTATTATTAAAATCATCATTATAGCAAGAGCTATAAATAATAGAGTATTGTTGTCCATGTTTTATCTCCTTTAAATATTAAAAAATTCAAGAATACGTTCAAGATCGTTATTTCCGTAATATTCAATTTCTATTTTACCCTTTTTAGGAGTATGATTTATTTTAACTTTTGTACCCATTGCGGATGATATTTTATTTTGAAGATTTTCAATTTCAATATCATAAGCTGTTTTTTTCTTGCTGTTTTTTTCGGGAACTTTTTTTTGAAGCTGTCTTGCCAGAGCTTCCGCCTGACGTACATTTAAGTTATCATCAATAATACGTTTTGCCAGAGCTTCGCGGAGTTCTTCGTTATCAAGAGAAAGTATAGCTCTCGCGTGTCCGCTTGTGAGGTTCCCGTTAATAAGCATTTTTTGTATATTGTCATTAAGAGAAAGAAGTCTCAGTGAATTTGCTACAGCGCTGCGGCTTTTTCCTACTCTCTGGCTTATAAGTTCCTGCGTTAAATTAAAATCCTCTATGAGAAGATTATATCCGATAGCTTCTTCTATAGGATTAAGATTTTCACGCTGTAAATTTTCAATTAAAGCTATTTCAGCGACCTGTTCATCGTTATATGATCTTATAACAGCGGGAATTTCTTTTAGTTTAGCTTTCTTAGCCGCTCTCCACCGTCTTTCTCCCGCGACTATTTTATACATATTATTTTCCGACGGAGTTATTATAATTGGCTGTATCAGACCGTGTTCCTTTATTGATACTGAAAGCGCCGTTATTTTTTCATCATCAAAATGACGGCGGGGCTGTTTTTTATTCGGCTCAATTAGTGACATTTTTATATTTGTAATATCGCCTTCTTTAATTGACGAAGGTTCAGAAATTACTTCTTTAATGTCGGTTTCGCTGAAAAGTGAGCCGAGTCCTTTACCGAGTCCTTTTTTAGGCATATACTCACTCCTTATTATATGTTATTTTTTATTACTTCTTTGGCAAGCGCCATATACGCGTCAGCGCCTTTTGATGTTCTGTCATAATTTATGATAGGCTCGCCGAAAGAAGGTGATTCGCTTAGACGTACATTTCTTGGAATAATTGTTTTATATACTTTATCAGGAAAATATTTTTTTACCTCGTCAAGCACTTGTATTGAAAGATTTGTTCGTCCGTCATACATTGTTCCGAGAACTCCTTCTATTTCAATATCGGGATTAAGCTTCTTTTTTATTGTTTTTATTGTGGTGATAAGCTGGCTTAGTCCCTCAAGCGCATAATATTCACACTGAATTGGAATTAATACGGAGTTTGCCGCTGTCATTATATTAATTGTGATCATTCCAAGCGCCGGAGGCGAGTCAATTATTATAAAATCAAAATCATTTTTAAATGTGTCTATTGATTTTTTCAGAAAAAACTCGCGTTTGTCCTCATATGCAAGCTCTATTTCCGCTGCGCTTAAATCAGATGATGACGGAAGAATATAAAGATTATTATATTTTGTTTTGATTATGGCGTCTCTTGCTTTTGAGCTGTCAACAAGACAGTCATAAATTGATAAGGAATAATCTTCTTTTTCAATTCCAAGACCGCTTGTTGAATTACCCTGCGGATCGCAGTCTATAAGAAGCGTTTTTTTATTTTCATAGGCAAGACATGAGGAAAGATTTACAGAGGTAGTTGTTTTTCCTACCCCTCCCTTTTGATTTGTTATTGCTATTATTTTTGTCATGGTATTCTCCAAAATTAAAAATGTTAACATATTAATTATACCATAAAAGTTTCATTTGTAAATGTTTCACATGAAACATTTTTAAAATTTAACAATAATGTAATCTTTTTGTTTGTTTCACGTGAAACAATGTATAATTTTTTATATTTTTACAATAATAGATATAACTAAATTAATATGGAACAAATAGTTTATTTTTGGAGGAATATATGAGTGTTATAAAAAGAATAAGAGATTGTCTGTTTTTTACTCCTAAAGCGGAAGAAAATCAATTTTATTTAAAAGAACAAAATAGTAATACCGAATATGATATACGCAGAGAAAATATTGAAACAACAGAAAATGATAAGGTTTTTCTAAATATAGAGGAAAATCTTGCGTATGTAAAAAAACGTTTTACTTATCCGATTAATAATGACATTGTTATAAGAGAAATAACGATGAAAGAAGGACGCAAGGCATTTGTCGTTCTTATCGACGGAATGGTAAGCACTGATATGGTAGATTTGGCTGTTATAAAAACAATGCTGGAAATTCCATATTTCTCAGATGATGAAATATATAAATATGAGGAAGAAATAATAGAAAAATTTATTGCTCACTCGCAGGCGATGGCAACCGAAAATATGGATAATATCTTTGAAGAAATTAATTTTGGTTCCTGCGCTGTATTTGTAGACGGATTTTCAAAGGGCTTTATACTTGATGTTCGTGACTGGGGACATAGGAGTATTGATAAGCCAGAAAATGAGCAGTCAATTTATGGTCCTCAGGAAGCGTTTGCGGAAATGCTTCGTAATAATACCGCGCTTGTAAGAAAGATTATAAAAACTGAAAAATTAATTGCGGAAGGCGTTAAAATAGGTAAAGTAAGTAAAACGCGCGGAGTTATGCTATATATATCAGATATAGCTAATCCCGAGCTTGTGAATGAGGTGCGGAAAAGAATTAACGGAATAGATATGGATTATGTTATATCTATTGAAGAAGTTTCAATGATGATGGAGGAGGAACCGTTTTCATTTACAACACATTTTCTTGAAACAGAGCGTCCGGACAGGGTTGCAAGATCATTGACGGAGGGACGCGTGGCTCTTATATTAAACGGAAGTCCTCATGTTCTTATAATGCCGACTAACTTTTTTGAGCTTACTCACGCTGTATCGGATGATTATTTGCGTGTACCTTATGCTAATATGGCAAGAATAGTAAGAATGTTTGCAATTATATTTTCTATGCTGCTTCCCGCGCTGTATCTTGCTATAACGCTTTTTCATCAGGAAATTATTCCTACTTATCTATTATATTCAATAAGCGCGTCAAGGGAAAATGTTCCATTTCCGAGTATAGTAGAGCTGCTTCTTATGGATTTATCCTTTGAGATGATACGAGAAGCAGGACTTAGAATGCCCGGTCCTATCGGTTCTACGCTTGGAATTGTGGGTGGTCTTA
Organism: uncultured Eubacteriales bacterium; assembly: GCA_949738935.1. Classification (GTDB taxonomy): domain Bacteria; phylum Bacillota; class Clostridia; order Lachnospirales; family CAG-274; genus MGBC114079. Next base: position 10,313 of record CATJCJ010000209.1, read on the forward strand.
TTCTGGGACAAGCGGCAGTAAGCGCAAAAATAGTCAGTCCTATTATGATTATTATTATAGCTATAACAGGTATAGGTTCTTTTGCTACCGCGGATTATTCATTAAGCTGGAGTTTTCGTATTTTAAGACTTACATTTATTGTACTTGCTGCTTCAATGGGTTTTTACGGAATTGCAATAGGGACATTTATTTACGGACTTATAATAGCTTCTGAAAAAAGCTTTGGCGTATCGTTTCTTGAACCGATACCAAGAGTTAAAAATAAGAGTATGGCAAATGCGATATTTGTTAATCCGATATGGCAGAGAGAAAAAAGACCTGATTTTCTTAATACTAAGAAAGAATATGAGGAACCCGATATAAGTCGTAACTGGAAAATAAAAAGAAGATAATTAAAAAATGTTTCACGTGAAACATAAAATAATTAATCCAAAAAGCTCCTTATCTGCCCGCGGTAAGGAATAAAAATGCTTAATTCCTATTTGTGGGCAGAAAGGCTATGGATATTACTATGCTGCAAAGAAAAGAAATTACATCATTGCTTATAAACGTAATATGTACAAAAATGCTTCTGACGTTTCCGCGGACTATGATAATAAACAGCGGCAACAGCGCATGGATACAGGCGATATATAATTCTGTAATTGTTTTCATAATATTTTTTACAACTTATTCAATTTATAGAGGCAAAAAAAATATTATAGAGCTTGCCCAGATGTTTGGTGGAAAGGCTTTAAAAATTATAGTAGGTATTATGGTGTTTGCTGTATTGATGATAAATTTTGCCACGATAATACGAATATTTCCTGAAACGGTAAAAATAGTTTTGCTTCAGGATTTTCGGGTTGAGTTAATACTTGTGGCGTTATTGATCGCAATGTCGGCAGGTGCATATATAGGGATAGAGTCATTGGCAAAAATTAATTATATATTTATGCCTGTTGCGGGAGTTGTGTTTATAGGATTTTTGCTGTTGCTTATTCCGTATTATAAATTTGAAAATATTTTTCCTATATTTGGTGAAGGATATAAAAATTTATTTGTTAATGGTTTTAACGGAATTTCATTGTTTTCGGATTTAATATTGCTGAATGTATTTCTGTCTCACTGTGAAAATAACGGAGAAGCAAAAAAAAGCGGAAAAAAATCATTGTTTGTAAGTTCTGTGATTTCTGTTATAATTTTATTAGCATATTGTCTTGTGTATCCGTACCCTGCTTCAAAGGAATTTTTAATTCCGGTATATCAACTTGCAAAGGTGGTTCATATAACAAGTTTTTTCAGCAGATTTGAAGCATTATTTCAATTTATATGGTCAATTCTTGTACTTTTGTATTCAGCGATATATGTTTACGCGTTATGCTATGTATGGCAGCTTACATTTGGACTAAGATATTACAGACCATTAATATTTCCTATTGTAGTGATAAACGGAGTCATAGCTCTTATACCAAGTTCGATAGTGACTGCTGTAACAGCGGAAAAATTAGAAAATATTATTGTGTATCCTTTAGCGTTTTTACTTCCGATAATTTTCGGATTTGTTTCGCGTAAATATTACGGAAAGTTAAAAGAAAGCGGAAAGGAGCAAAAAAGTGAAGAGGTTTAAAGCGGTAATATATATATTGATAATAATTGTATTTTCTTTCAGTCTGACAGGCTGCGGCGGTAAAGAACCGAATGAAATTGCCTATATAGTCGCGCTCGGAATAGACAGCGGAGAAAATGATGATTATAAAATTACGCTTCAATATGCAAATCCTACACAAATAAGCGGAGGCGCATCCGAAGAAGGCGGAAAATCAGGCAGTAAGATAGTTGAAAATATAGTTGTGGAAGCTCCGAATATATATTCAGCTGTAGGAATTGCCAATAATATAATAAGTAAGAATTTTTCTCTTGCTCATGCGAAGCTAATAATTTTTTCTGAGGAAATTGCAAAAGAAGGTTTGAAGGATATAACAGAAACCTTTATAAGAAGTGATGAAATACGCCCCGATATATATCTTGCAGTGGCTACCGATGGCGCAAGTGAATATCTTACATCAATAAATCCTGCTATGGAAATAAATCCTGTAAAATATTACCAGATGATTTTTAATAAGAATAATCTCATGGGAATACCCGAGGGTGTAGCTAAAAACTTTTTCTTTGGCATAGAAACTAAAGATTTTGATACTACTTTGCCTGTTGCGGGTGTAATAGGCAGTGATGAGAAAGGCGGCGGACAATCTCAGGGAAGCGGAGGCTCTTCAGGAAGCGGCAGTAGTGAGGAAGGTAATTCAGGAGGCGAAGAAGGCGGAGGCTCGGAGGAAGAACAGGAAAGCGGCGGACAATCTCAGGGAAGCGGAGGATCTTCAGGAAGCGGCAGTGAGCCTGAGGAAAATACTAAGCACGATGATGCTCCTATAAATAACAGTGGTTTTGAATATAAAATGAAAAGCTATATTGACGGAGAGTCGGCTGTTGCCGCAAGTAATAAAAGCGAGGCAATGGGGAGCGCTATTTTTGAAGGCGATAAAATGGTTGGAATGTTTGGTTCTATAGAAACTGAAATGTTTAAATTATTGATAGGTGACTATAAAAGTAGTTTTTTGACATTTTATAATGAAGAAACCCCTGATAGTCCTGTTACGTTAAAATGTATTCAGGAGAAACGTCCAAAGTACGACATAGATATAGAGAATAAGATAATAAATATAGAATTATTTATGGATGGTGATGTTTATTCTTTACCGTCAGATTATAATATAGAGAAAGATATTACTAATTTTGAAAATAATTCTCAGAAGTATATTGAAGAAGACTGCAAAAAGTTTATGATGTATTTTCTTGATAAATATGATGCAGATATTTTCCGATTAAAAGATAGAAGTAAAATTAAATTTCTTACAAATAAAGAATATGAAGAATTTAAAAATAATGTAAATTTTGATGAATATGAAGTAAATGTTAAAGCTAACTTTAGTATAAGAAGAACAGGTCTTGTTGTCAGAGAAAGCTAATTGACGCGTAGGAAGGAATAAAATGTTTGAGAAGATAGTTTTTTTAAGTATAATTGTTATTTGTACAATAAGGGTTATAAGCTACGGTATATATACGATAAAAAATAAAAACATAACCGGCGCTGTTGGTTTGTTTATAATGGCTTTTTTCACGGCGGCATCATCAATATATTTTTTTATAGAATAGCCTAAGAAAATATCATTGTCATATATTTTGCAATTTTTGTATATTTGTGATATACTGACAGTGAGGTGGTATTTTGGAAAAGCTTAGAACATGTTTTTTTACTGGACACAGAAAAATAGCTGATAGTATACTTGATGAAATAAAGATAAAGCTTACGGAAAATATAGAAAAGCTTATTATAGATTATGATGTAAATAATTTTATTTCAGGCGGCGCGCTTGGATTTGATACTATATCCGCTGAGATTGTGTGTGAAATGAAAAAAAAATATCCTCATATAAAGCTTATTATATATGTTCCCTGTTACGGACAAAGTAAAAAATGGACATCATATCAAAAATACCGTTATCGTATGATGATGTCAAATGCTGATGAAATAGTGTATATAACGGATAAGGAATATACGGATAACTGTATGAAAATGCGTAATATGAAAATGGTAGAGGATTCATTTTTTTGTATCGCGTTTTGTATACTGTCAAAAACGGGTACGGGACAGACAATTCGTCTTGCCGAAGCTCATGGAAACAGAATTATAAATATTGCTGATGATATATATTAAAAAGGAAGTTAAAAATAACTTCCTTTTTAATATAATATTATTAAGCTGTAATTATAAATTTTGATTGTCATGTTCCTGTATTTCCATAACTTCAACAGTAATTTCAAGAATATGTCTGTCGTCGCGTTTGGATACTGTTATATGAAGATTTTTATAATCGAAGCATTCTCCGATTTCAGGTATTCTTTCAAATGTTTCAATTACCCATCCTCCTACAGTAGGAATATCAATGTCATTTTTTATATTAAGTTTTTCAAATAAGTCATCCAGATCTGAATTACATAATACCTTATATTTATTATCGCTGATTTTTTGAATATTTTCGATAATCTCATCATGCTCATCCCAGATTTCTCCGACAAGTTCCTCTAAAATATCTTCAAGGGTTACAATTCCCACAGTTCCGCCGTATTCGTCAATAATAACTGCCATATGGGATTTTTTCTTTTGAAGTAAATTTAAAAGCTGTGAAATTTTCATTGACGGCACGACAAACACGGGGTTATTCATTAGTTTTTCTATTGAAATATTATCATTAGTTCTGTTATTGAAGTCCTTTTGATTTAGTATTCCTATTATATTATCAATTGTTTCCTTGTAGACAGGAAGTCTTGAATATCCGTGATCGCAAAATATTTTTTTTATTTCGTCAATTTTTGTGTTTACTTCAACAGCGATTACGTCAACGCGGTTTGTATGTATATCTGAGACTTCTATATCGTTAAATTCTATCGCGTTTCGTATTAACTCGCTTTCATGCAGATCAATTTCACCGTCGTTTTGAGCTTCCTCAACCATTGTCAAAAGCTCTTCCTCAGTTATACCCCTGTCCTGAGGAGGTTTTACTATCATATATACAAGTTTTTGCCAAAGAGAAAATATAAAATTCAACGGAGATAAAATAATGTTAATTATTTTTAATATAGGCGCTGAAAACATAGCGAAGCGTTCCGGCATATTTTTTGCAAGACTTTTTGGTGTTATTTCTCCAAAAATCAGTACAAGAACAGTCATAACAGCTGTAGAAACAGAAACACCTGAATTTCCAAGCCAGTTTACAAATAAAATTGTCGCGATAGATGAGCTGGCAATATTAACAATATTATTTCCTATTAATAATGAGGACAAAAGCTTGTCATAATTTTCTGAAAGATTTAAAACCAAATTCGCGCGTTTATTTCCTTCTGCCGCCATATTTTTAATACGTATTTTATTCATAGAAAAGAATGCTGTTTCCGATGCGGAAAAATATGCGGATGTCATAATAAGCAAGGCTATAAGTATTATCTGCCCTATACTGTCACTATCCATTATTAAAAAACTCCTTTACTGTTAAACATAATTAAATTACCATATTAAAATTTTTATAGAAAATATTCTAAAATATATAATATCATATATTGTTAAGATTTGCAATATTTTTTATTAATACATTTCAGAAT
>CATJCJ010000210.1 GCA_949738935.1 uncultured Eubacteriales bacterium
CATATGACACTAACAGATTTCAAATATAAACTTAAAAATGGCGATATCGATTTTGTAACAGAATACCAATTTTTTGTTTTTGGCTTTTTATATACTTTTGGTATAGGAACTTTATATAATCCCAAGCTTGCGATAAAATGCTTTGACAAAGCTGAAAATATTATTGAGGCTGAAATGTTTAAATTATTTATAAAGGCAAAATTGCTTGAAAACAAATTTTCTAAGGCGGAATTAGACCAGTTTAAGTTACAATTTGATTTGTTCAGTAAAAGGTTAAAAAAGATTAAGCATTTAGAATATAAAGGTTATCTTGCTGAACTATGGAGACATTTAAAAAATTATATATATAACGGAGATTTTCCTAATGATTTAGACCAAAAATATAAAAATATTTACATTAAAGAAACAGATAAATCATCTATAGGAAAGCTGTTTTCCGCTTATTACGCTCATATAAAAGAATAGGTGTAAACGATGATTTTTATGTAAATCCCGCTCTGACAGCGGATTTTACATAAAAATATGTTGACAGCGTTGACACCTGCCGTAATTTCAGAATATTTGCGCATATATTATAAGTATATAAAATAAATAAGGAAGGGTGAAACATTTGAAAGTTATCTGCCATTTTTCCACAGATAAGGAGGATATTACAGAGCTTAGAAAAAGAGTTTCAAAAATTCACGCGGAGACGGTTATAAATCAGCTTTGCAGGCATAGTTGTCCTACAGAGCAAAAAAAGAAGATTTTAAGCGACTTAATTACATACTTAAAATAAAACTATAAACTCCAAACGGCTTTAATAATAGCGGTTTGGAGTTATTTTTTTTAATAAAAGAAATTAGTTGTTTACTGCTTAAAAAGTATTTCATAATAAATTTTACTCATTATTGAATGCCCTGTCTCCCAGCGTTTAATCATATAAATTCCCACATCAAGCATATCCGCAAGCTGTTTTTGAGTTATTTTTTTGTCACTTCTGAATTTTTTTAGTCTATCTCTTTGATGATAATAAATAAAATTATGATAGTCGTCCATAAGCTCATATATTTCTGTTTTTAATATTTCCGAAAGCCTGTTTAAAATATCAAAACTAACCACTGTTTTATTATTCTCAATTTTTATATATGTTGACCTGTCAATTCCAATCATTTCAGCGGCTTCTTTTTGAAGGAGTCCTTTTTTTAGTCTGTAAAATCTTATTTTATCACCGATAGGCTTGTCCTCAATCTTATAATAGTCTATGTTCATACGCTCAGACTGATTTAATCTCTTTACTTTAAAAAAATTAAAACTATGAATGTATAAGGGGGCAAACTCCGCTGCTTGGTTATTAATTCTATGGAATATTTTTAAATGTCCGCTAAAGTCGCATTTTAAGTACCACTTTTTATTTTTAGGGTTGAAAAGTAACAAATTATCCGACTTTTGAGACTTTAGGTTATAATAGCATTTTCTATACACCTAGCCGCATACGTCGCCAACTTAGTACCTTTACCATTTTTAAAAGTAGTAACAGCCTTAATAAGACCTATAGTTCCAACAGAAATCAAATCCTCACTGTCTCTGCCATAATTGGGATATTTTTTTACTATGTGAGCGACAAGTCTCAAATTACGCTCCACAAGCACACATTTTGCCTCATTTTTTTCCTCATCATTTCCAAATTGATATTGAAGAAGCCATTTTTCTTCTTCTTCCAAAGAAAGAGGTTTAGGAAAAACGTTTCCCCCTGAAATGTGTGAAAAAACAAAAAAACTCTGCAACAATCCCAAAATCGCGAAAAACACATTAACACCCCCAAAGGATAGTCATATATACTATTCAAAATATGGGGATGTTCGTGCAAGTCCGACAAAAAATTATTTTAATAGACGATAATTAAAATGTTCGAATTAATTTATAATAACTAATAATATGCTGCCATCATCGCGGTTCTTGAATTTACGTCATACGCAAGTCCAACATAAGCGGCTCCATTGTACGCAATAACATAAATGACGCTTCTTTTTTTTGTCACTTTTCCCTTAGAACCTGTCTTAAAACTAAAATTTGCGCAAAAGCAGAAATTAAACTATAAATAAATAAAAAATAACAGAGGAAATAAATTTATTCCCTCTGAGAATTATTTTGTTTATACAGTTTGTTCGGAGGCTGTGTGCATATCAATCCTCATGTTGTTTTTTTGCGGCTCCTGATTTTACAGCGGCCTCAGCCACAGCTTTTGCCACATTCTTAGAAATATTTTTGTTAAATGGCGAAGGAATTATTATTCCGTTTCTCAAATCTTCCTCTGTCACTAAAGACGCTATAGCGTCCGCCGCGGCCAGTTTCATTTCCATATTTATATCATTGGCTCGTATGTCAAGAGCTCCTCTGAATATTCCCGGAAAAGCTATCACATTATTAATTTGATTAGGATAATCAGAACGTCCTGTCGCCACAATTCTCGCCCCTGCTTCTTTAGCTGCCTCAGGCATTATTTCCGGAATAGGATTTGCCATAGCGAATATAACAGGATCTTTCGCCATAGACTTTATCATTTCCGCGGTAAGTAGATTTGGAGCGGAAACTCCTATAAAGATATCAGCTCCAACAAGAATCTCTCTTATAGTTCCATGAATTTTATTAGGATTTGTTAATTGAGCAAGTTCATTTAATGATTTATCTTTATATGTTATATCAGATGATATTACTCCTGTAACATCAGCAAGACTTATATTTTTAAATCCAGCTTTTAAAAGAAGCTTCGCAATCGCTGTTCCGGCGGCTCCCGCTCCGGACATCGCTATTTTAACTTCCTCAGGTCTTTTTCCAATAATCTTTAAAGCGTTTCTTATACCTGACAAAACAACAACAGCTGTTCCATGCTGGTCATCGTGAAATACAGGAATGTCACATTCCTTTTTCAATTTTTCCTCAATTTCAAAGCATCGAGGTGCGCCTATATCCTCAAGATTTATCCCCCCAAAGCTTCCGGCTATCATACTTACTGTCTTCACAAACTCATCGGGAGTTTTTGAGCGAACACATAAAGGAATAGCGTCAACTCCGCCAAATTCTTTAAATAATATACACTTTCCCTCCATAACAGGCATTCCCGCCTCAGGTCCTATATTTCCAAGCCCCAAAACAGCTGTCCCATCAGTTATAACGGCTACCGTATTCCAGCGTCTTGTAAGCTCAAAAGACATTTCCGGATTTTCTTTAATAGCGATACAAGGCTCGGCAACCCCCGGAGTATACGCTATCGCTAAATCCTCATAATCTTTTATTTCCACTCTTGATACAATCTCCAATTTTCCTTTCCACTGTGCGTGTCTATCCATAGCGATTTTTTTGTAGTCCATAACAGTGCTCCTTTCAGCGCGTTTAAACAAATATAACTATATCTGAAATTGTAAAAATTTACAGCGTCACAATTCTCTCTATACCCCTAAAAAAATAATTATTAATATTATTCATTAATAAGGGCTTCGGTATCGTTTTTAAGATTTCATACAATATTTAAAGAAATACCTACTTAATTTAATATACGATATTAATTAATGACAATTATAGCCATGATGACCATATCCATAATAACTTCTATTCAAATGGTGACAGTTGTCACAAATTCCGTCGTTATTAGCGTCAACAAAATGACTTCCGCCAACACAATAAGTTCTATAGTAATTGGTGTAACCATAACCGTGATGCCCACCATGAGCGAATACAGAAACGGAAACGGCGGTAATTGATGTTAACGCGATTAAAACAGCGGCAGCAGTTTTCATAGCCTTCATTCCAATCAAATCCTTTCAAAAAATTAACCGAAAATCAAAAAAACTCTATAACCGAAACCCCATAAACAATATCTATAATAGTGTTTATTTAATTATAACACATATTAAATTATTTGCCAGTAGAAATTTTGTAAAAATCTTTTTTTGTTGTTAATTTTCTCTTGTATAATTTGTATAAAAATTATATAATATTTATATAGTAAGTTGTGATATTGATTTCAGTCTATCTTGAAATTGGTATTGCCTGTAAAATAAAGATAAATTTCAAGGAGGTTTACTATGGACTACAAAAAAACATATGAACAATGGTGCAATGACGAGTATTTTGACGAAAAAACAAGAGCTGAGCTTAACGCTATCTCCGGTGACGACAAGGAAATTCAAGAACGTTTTTATAAAAACCTTGAGTTTGGTACAGGAGGTCTTCGAGGCATTATCGGCGCCGGAACAAACAGAATGAACATCTATACAGTAAGCAAAGCGACTCAGGGATTTGCCAACTACATAAAAAAACAAGGCAGTTCCGCTATTAATATGGGTGTCGTTATCGCTTATGACTCAAGAAGAATGTCTCCCAAGTTTGCCGAGACAGCCGCTCTCGTTTTAAACGGCAACGGAATTAAAACATATCTTTTTGAATCTTTACGCCCTACTCCCGTTTTATCTTTCTCCGTAAGACACTTAGGCTGCACGGGCGGTATAGTTGTGACCGCGAGCCATAACCCTCCCGAATATAACGGATATAAAGTATACTGGGCAGACGGCGGACAGGTTCCTTTCCCAAGAGATATGGAGATTATAAAAGAAGTCGAGGCTGTGTCTGATTTTAAAGAAATTAAAAAAGCCGACAAGGAACAAGCTTCCAAAGACGGCTTATTCAACATTGTCGGCAAAGAGGTAGATAATGAGTATGTTAAAAACGTTAAGGCTCAGCTTATTAATCCCGAGCTTATTAAAAGCGCCTCAGACCTTAAAATTGTCTACACTCCTCTTCACGGAACAGGCAATATCCCTGTAAGACGAGTTCTCAAAGAAGTTGGTTTTGAAAATGTAAATGTTGTTCCCGAACAAGAACTTCCCGATTCCGAATTCTCGACAGTCGGATATCCAAATCCAGAAGACCCAAAAGCCTTTACTTTAGCTATGAAACTCGCTGACGAAATCGGGGCCGATATTGTTGTCGGAACAGACCCGGACGCTGACAGAGTCGGCGCTGTCGTTAAAAACAGTGATGGAGAATATGTAATTCTGACAGGAAATATGACAGGCGTTCTTTTAACAGAATATATTCTCTCAAGCAAAAAAGAAGCCGGAACTCTTCCAAAAAACGGCGCTGTTGTATCAACAATCGTTTCAACAGATTTAACAAAAGCTATCGCCAAAAATTACGGTGTGGATTACTTCGAGGTTCTGACAGGCTTTAAATATATCGGCGAAAAAATCAAAGAGTTTGAGACAGATAACAGTCACACATATCTCTTTGGCTTTGAGGAAAGTTATGGCTGCCTCGCCGGAACTTACGCGAGAGACAAAGATGCTGTTGTCGCAACAATGCTTATATGTGAACTTGCCGCTTACTATAAGTCCAAAGGAATGACTCTTTACGATGGTCTTCAGGAAGTTTATAAGAAATATGGTTTCTACAAAGAATCCGTAAAATCAATCACGTTAAAAGGCATTGAGGGTATTGAGAATATGAAAAAAATAATGGATACTTTCAGAGCCGAGACTCCAGAAGAAATCGGAGGCTCAAAAGTTGTTGAGTCAAGAGATTACAACGCCGGAACTTTTAAAAACCTTTTAACAGGTGAAAGCGGAAACGTCAATCTTCCAAAATCAAATGTTCTCTATTATGTACTTGAAAACGGAACCTGGTTCTGTGTAAGACCTTCGGGAACAGAGCCAAAAATCAAAATTTACTTTGGTTCAAAAGGCGATTCAATGAACGCCGCCGAAAAAAACATTGACAATGCTTTAGACGGTGTTATGAAAATTGTAAACAGTGTAATTTAATTTTTAAAATGTTAAAGCCTTGAGGTTTCGCCTCATGCGCACTAACTTAACAAAACCTTGAGGCTTTGCCTCAAACTCCGCTCGCTTTTTGAAAAAAGCAACGCAAAAACTTTTAAGCGAAACCGCGTTTCGCGGAAAAAATAATAAATTTTCGGGCAAAAACCATAGTTTTTGCTTATTAAAGTTTAGGGTCAAGCCCTTTGAAAAGGGCTTTGCGAGGTATGGGACAGCGTCCCATAGGTTTAACTTAGTGCACATGGGGCATTCGGCAAAAATTATACCTTGTCCGGCAAAAAGCCTCTTTACCTCGCTTAGGTCACCGAACAAGCCTTAATATAACGTAAGTTCGACGAAAATTTTCAGTGAAACTCAGCGAAACGTAGTTTCGCACAAAAGTTTTTGTCAAACTTTTTTCAAAAAGTTTGTGGAGTTTAAGGTGAAACCTCAAGGTTTTTAATGCCTCAAGAGC
>CATJCJ010000211.1 GCA_949738935.1 uncultured Eubacteriales bacterium
TAATGCCGCAAAATTTGTTTCTCATTGGGATTTAACCTTTAAAGCTTATCTTGATAAAAAGCAAGCGGAAGGCAAACACTACAATGTTGCTGTTTCTCATGTTGTTAAAAAACTTGTAAGGGTTATTTTTCACTTAGAGAAATATAATGAAACGTATAAAAGTCAGCAGTTGACTTTTTCTATATATTCACTTTTTTTGAGCGTCTTAAAAACGCTCTTTTCGTCATACGGTTTTTAATCTGCCTTTCTTAAAAAATTTTTTGGAAAATTTTTAATCTCCCTATTGACTTTTAATAGTTAGTCTTAAACACATATATTTTCTTTGTTGTTTACTTTTTTTATCGCAGGAGCTAATATTAATGCAATAGAAAATTTTTCTGTTGTTCCTTTGCAGGAAGCACCAAATCTTTATTTTAATATAAAGCAATCTCTAAAAACTAAGATTAAGTCTTTAGAGATTGATAATATAAACATAAAAACGTATTTTTCAGATTGAAATATCTGAATATTATTTTTTAAGATAATCATAGAAATTTCTGTAATCCTAATAACCCTTTATATTTCCGCAGCGATACTGCATATCCATAAGGCTTTTTATAACAGAAGTCCAGTCAACTTTAGTAAACATATCCCCGTATGAGCTTTTGCCAAAACTTTCTTCACCCTCATAATGAGCGTGCGTCATCATAAAATCCTGCATTGCGGTTGGATATTTTCCGCTGTTGCTGAGATAACATGAATATGAGTAAAAATCAAAAGTGTCACAATTTGATACATTAACATCATTAAGATTAACATTTCTTTCGGTAACATTACCTTGTGAATCCCATATCTTCACACAATATACGGGATTGCTTTCATCAAAATCTGCAGGTTTATATACAGTTGTTGAAGTGTTGGTTCGAGCGTCGCCCCACGCACCTACAACAGTATAACCCTCCGAATCTGTTTCGCCAAAAATACCATGCAGTACAAGATTTCCTGATGATATATTTGTGGTATTATTAGAATTAGCCAAATTTGAAATATGATTTTCAAAACTGCTTTTGGTTGTATTTTCCTTAACTGTGTTATTTGTATATCCCATTGTATAATTTATTGCTCCGTTAATTCCTGTTATTGACATATTAAAATCTCCTTTTTTTCTTACAAATTTTGAAGTTTATCCAAAAAAGCTACGTAAAATACTCTTTCTTTTATACAGGCTTGCTGAACCTCTATACTTTTTGGAGTGTATTATTGTTTTATTGTTTTTGCATATTGTCTGATGATTTGCTGTTCTGTTAATTTCTGATATTGTCATAATAATTTCCTTTCTGCGGCTTCTTCTGTCATTCGGAATCCGCTTTGCTCTCCTGTAAAGGTCCAAGCAAAATATATTAAAACTTAATGTATTAAAAAATTCGACTGGTATGCCGTTAAAGCCTGCAATATTTGATATTCTTCGCCCAAAGGCTGAATTAAACCTTCATTTTTAGCTATTGCCTGCTCATAATATTGCTTTTGTTCAGATATACGCCTTGCCTGTGCATTTTTCATAGATTTCTCCATTTCTTCTTTCATCATTTTTTCGTAAAGTTTATATCTTTTTTCCCACCACGATTCTTCATTTTCAGATTTTTTTGAAGCCTTATTTTCAAAACCGCCACGAGGGATACTTTGACCAATATGTTCCTCAATAGACTCGCCAAAATTTTCAGTACATAAACGACCTGCTCCGCTAAGACCAAACGGAATATTTACCGACCTGTTAAGTTTTGTATAACCTAATACCCACGCTTCATAATCAGGGTCGTTTTTCATCTGTTCCCAGCCCTTTTTAGATATAGACCAAATTTCTGTATCTTTTTGTTGAGTTAGGTGGAATGGAATACTGTTCATCAAATCTGTAATAAAGCTTTTATATTCTTCCATTGTCATATCATCTCTTGGAACTTTATCAGCACCATTTTTAGACAAAACTGCTTTTCCGGCGTTTACTTGTCTGTCTACATTATATGTATCCTTTGGGTGCTTTCTTTTATACTCGTCTACGGCGCTTTCTTTTTTCTCAACGCTTTGACTGCCACTTTTTAATTGTATTGTTTTCTGCACTTCAACTTCCGCTGAAAAACTTTTTGAGGCATTCGCATTTTTAATATTTTTCATATATTTATTTAATTCTGCACTTATATCATTTACAATATTTAAACCCATTAAAAAGACTCCTTTCAAAAGTTTTCAAATCACTAGCTGTTTTTTATATTATCAGCTATGGCATTTTGTATTTTATTTGCGGCAAAACCTCCTTTATAATTCAAAATATTACTATGACTGTCTGTCGGCAGTTCTGTCGGCTCTGACAGTTGTAAACTTACAACAGTTTCCATTCCGCCTATACTTGATGTGATTATAAGTACTCTTGAACCGTCTGCCTTAACGACTATTTCCGTATTGGTTTCAATTTTTTCATCATTAGGCTGATTTGCTTCACATTTTGTGTCAAATATTTTTTCGTCAAAACTTTCTTTGGAAATATTATTATCTTTTTTCCTGATATATAAATCCATATAGCTTGGTGTGCCAATTTTATTGATAATCACTTTTCTTTTCTCTCCTCTTTCTATATATATCTAACTTGCTTCTTTAAAAAAGCAAGTCAAATTCATATTTATTATTTCACCTAATATACAGCGTACTTTTTATAATTGACATAATACTTTCCATACTGCTCGTTTTAGAACCTGAAATGTTATAAGCGTCTTTCCATTTTTGTACAGCATTTATCATTTTTTGACCGATATTATCAGGGATACTATCTGTTTGTGACTGCTTTTTATAAAAATTTGCAATAGACGAATTTATTTTTGACATTTTTTCCGCCATATCTCTAAAAGCCGGAGCCGCTTTTTTAACGTTTTCTGCAAAAATATCTGACAGTTCTGACGCTTTCTGATATGCTTCATCTAATTTGCTTAATTCTTCTTCCATAGTCAATTTTCTGTACCCTGTTTCAGAATTTTTATCTTCAACATAACGCTCTATTGTACCGTCCTGATAACCTTTAACAATCTGGTCATACAGATTCCCATAA
>CATJCJ010000212.1 GCA_949738935.1 uncultured Eubacteriales bacterium
ATTGTCTGAAAAAAATATTTAATTCAATGCTTTTTAACGCTTTCGGCGTTTAAAAAACAAAACGCCTTTCACTAAAACATTGAATGAAATATTTTTTTGTTGGATTGGCATAATTTTGAGGTTTCGAAAGAAGTCTAGTGTATTGGCTATAAGTTTTTAGACCGGCTGTTAGCGAATTATTTTTTTAGACCATGCCCTTTGCCGGCTTTTTGAGAAATTTGGCGGGGCATAGTCTATAGTGTTTTATCCAAGTATTTCCAGCATACTTTTAAAACGGTTTCTTTCTTCTGTGTTTAATGAGTTTAATATAGCTGAAATCATAGCGTTTTTTTCAGACTCAGAGACAATTTTATCTTTTGGCATGTTTTCACTAAACTTTATTATTAAATCAAGGGTTTCATTGAAATTTTTTCCTTTGATTTCGTCGGATAGATTTTTGAATGATGCTATGAAGTCTTTGTCAACATTTTTAAAAGCGTCTTCTTTAAATAATTTGTCAAGATTCATGTTTAAACCTCCGTTAAATTTGTTATTATTGTTTTATATGTTTATAGTCAATCAACTTAAAAATGAAAAAGTTCGGCGGTCAAAAATCCTTTTCGCTGTGTTATCGTCGGTCGACATAGGCTTCGGCTATGCTCTCCCTCCGTTGCCTTGCGAAAATAATTTTTGTCTCGCCTCCTTTTTTCCATTTTCAAGTTGATTGACTATATTATTTTCATTGAATGAAATTTTAATAGTTTTTAGACAGGCTCTTACATTTTATTTTGTATGACGCATATACTTTAAGGAGCGCTATATAATTATAGCCGTCGGGATTGTTTATTTTTAGTTTGGATTGCTGTAATTTAATATGTTATTGAAAATAGTTATTTTTCTTATTGCTATAATTGTGAATTTAATTTATAATTTAAGGAAGCGCTGCTTGACTGGTAAATTTTTTATCTGTTTTGAAAAAAATTGTATAGTATAGTCAATCAACTTGAAAATGAAAAAAAGGAGGCGAGGCAAAAATTATTTTTCACAAGGAGACGGAAGGCAGGCGTAGTCGAAAGCCTACGTCAACTGACGGCAACGCGGTGAAAATGATTTTTGACCGCCGAACTTTTTCATTTTTTAAGTTGATTGACTATAA
>CATJCJ010000213.1 GCA_949738935.1 uncultured Eubacteriales bacterium
AGTATTTCGGAGGTACTAGACCCGAACCAAAACGGGAGCGTTCAAGCGGCGCAGCAGCGGATAGATAAACTCGCGCGAAACATCGACGAGCTGATAAAGTTAGCAACTGTACCCGAAACAGCGGAAAACGCGATGGCAGATATTGCAAGATTAAGCGATGAAATGAAAACGCTTCGAGAATTTATAGAAGCCGAGAAATCAAAGAAGTCGACATCACGGCGAAACTCCGTGGAACTTGATGTGATACTGGAAATGCTCGAACGGGAGAAATTCACCCTGACAGAATATGATGATGTAGTGACGCGGCAGCTTATAGAGCGTATTACGGTTGAGGACAAGAATGCCATAACGGTGCGGTTCAAAGGCGGGTTTGAGATACGAAAGGAGCTTGATATTGGAAATTGAAATTTCGGTATGGCTTTATGAACTGCTGCTTATAGAGGCAGCGAGAACGGATTCCGCAGTTGAAGAAATTGCGGAATCCGCTTTCAGAAAATTTATCGAGAGGAATGATGATAATGTCAACCAATAAAAAGAAGGGTATTACCGTCAAGGTCGACGCGGAGTTTCACGCTGAGGTGCGGCAATATCTTGAAGAACACGAATTAACGATGGCAGAGTTCGTCGCGCAAGCGCTTCGCGATGAACTTCATCCACAGATAAGCGCAAAGGAGGACAAGAACATGGGAAATATGAGAACGATGGCATTTCAGGTGCCGGAGGAGCTGTTCCAAAAAATCAAGGACTATCTGCAGCGCAACAACATTACGCAGAAGCAGTTTGTGATTGGGCTGATCGAGAACGAGATCGAGCGTGATCTGGCGCAGCGGCAAGCGGCGAGCGAGTCTCCAACTGATTCCGAGGAAATAAGAGAGGAACGCACGGAACAGCAGGAAACAGCCGCTGCGGGCGATTGTGAGGCGATTTCCGACGAGTTCGAGGAAGTTGCCGAGGAACAGGATAACTCCGCCGTTTCGGACGATTTTGACGACGAGAACGAGGACGAAAATCTCGATGAGGACGATGATTTGGACGAAAGCGAGGATCAGGACGAGGGCGAAGAAATGGGGATGGCAATGGGGATGTAGAGGAAAGAAAAGCGGTTTGACAGTCGCAGCCGAACGATATTCTTCTCGTTCGGCTGCGACTGTAAAATCACACTCGCAACAAACTGCGAACACTAATCCCTGTCACAAAGGCGTAAAAATGTACAAATAGCGGTGTCGCATTTTGTCTAAAAAGTAGATTTTATTACCATTCGCGCAGGAATATTGCCATTCACGCAAAACGTGCAAGATGGGTATTGCAAATAAATCCAAAGTATACTATAATAAGTTTAGGTGAATTTGTCCAACGTAGGATAATTGTATATTATCCTAATAGAATTAGTTTATTTTACGATAACTCGCTATGTTTATAATAAGCTTTACAGATGAAATTGTAAAGTGTTGAAGGAATAAAATTCGAAAAGAGGATGGTAATTTATGAAATGGTTACATATTTCTGATATTCATTTCAATTTCAAAGGATATGAAAGTTCCACTGTTCGTAATAAGTTGTTATCAGCACTTAAAGATTTAAATACTAGTGTTGATTTCATATTAATCACTGGAGATTGTTTATATAAATATGGTAGTGACGGGATTGATAGTGAAAAAATAATTTCTTATATAAGGGAAATTGCCAGGAGTTGTAATTGTCCAAACAATAGAGTATATTTTTGTCAAGGAAATCACGATTTAGATAGGGAGAATGTCGAGAGAAATGATAAAATTGATAAAATTAGAAAAAAGAAGAAATCGTTTAGTGACTCATATAATCAGCTAAACACTGGTGCTAATGATAGATTCCAAATGATTGTAAAGGGGGTTACAAATCGCACTTATACATCGTACCAAATATTCGCTCCCAAAAACTCAAACTACAGGATTATTTCTTTGAATAGTTGTTTACTTTCAAAAGATAAAAAAGATGTGGGACATCTACAAATATGTTGTGATAAACTTATTGATATGGAATCCCAAATTCGTAATGATAATAGGATTAATATCTTAATCATGCATCATGGCGTAGACTGTTTAGAAAAGAAAGACTCTGTTCAGTTTCAACATTGGATGGAGGATCATCATATAGATGTTGTTTTTTGCGGTCACACTCATAGATCATCTGTAGAATCTTATGCTGAGACGGGTGTTGATTTAAAGCAATTTACGGCGGGAGCAATAATTATTGATGATTATGCTATTCCAAGTTTTTATCTGTGCGAGTATGAATATGGCGGTGAATTGATATCTAGACTATTCACATATTCAAAAGAAGCTGAAATTTGGGGGCTTGATAGCCATAGTTTGCGTAAATTTAAACATGGAATATTCTCATATAAATTGAATAGGATGACACTTGACCTTTCTTCATACAAAGATTTTATTAAAAGAATGAATAAAATGTATCTTGACAAGTTTCATTCAAAAGATATTGTTTCGAGCAATATGGAAGGCAAAGAGGAATTCGATGTATCAAAAATAATCAGTTCTCTTAGTAATATAAGTATGCCTTATGAGAAAGCTTTAGATATCACCTTTCAAGTTATGATGCAAATTACTGACTCAAATTTTCAAATTTCCGGCAGTACTCTTTCATGCACCGAACTCAAAAAAGTTATATACGAAAAAATTATTTCACAAAAACCGTCCGTGGATGAAAAAGAGTATATTATAAGTTGTTGGGCAAGTAGGTATGCCAGACGTTATAACAGGCATTCTGAAATGATTATTCAAATGCAAAACGGGAAAACTGAAAAAATTAATTATTCTTATGTGCAAGGATCATTATTGAAATATATTTTTGATGATGTTACTGGAAACGAGATCTTTTATTTAAAGACATCTAGAAATGAACTTCAACGAATGTCTGAAAGAATTTTGGAATTTTTAAGGAACATTGGAATCTTTGAAATTCGCGAAACCGCTTTGTTTAGCCTTGTTAAAGAATATATGACACAAAAACCCCATCCTTGGTTGGTTAATAACAAGGAGCAAGTTGTATCTTATAATAAGGAGCAAGCTGAAGAGCATATCAAAAGGCTTGCAGACCATGAAAAAGTGTTAATATTGCAAACCGAGGCTGCATATCATATATGTGCCATATTTCTTGCAATGTATGATAAGGTTATTGGATGTACTGAAACATCTCCAATCATTGCATTGAAAATTGCAATTAATGGAATGAATAATAATGAAAACTTTATACTTAATAAAATGCCAATGCAAAAATATCAAGTTTTTCAATTAAAAAAAGATTTGGAAAACCTTGATATTAACTTTTCTCGTTTTACTGAGGCTGTTAACGTTGTTTATGATTATATAATACGTAGACAGGAGGTCACCAATGAAAAAACAGCTTCTGCTTTAATCAACTTGTGGAATATAATAAGAAAATTGGAACAAAAAGCAACCTACGACAATAAATTATATTTGGAACATCCATTAAAGAGATTGCAATACATTTTTGAAGGAGGTACTGGATTCATTGTAAAATCACCTTTAAAAGGCTTGAATTCATGCTTTTGGTTTGAGCCGAATTGGGAAGAATATGAAACCAAACAACAGCATTTAGGATCTCAGATATTAGTTTGTATTATTAAAAGTATTGATTGTGTAAACTCAATATTTGACTATTTGTATAATAATAGAAGTTTCAAAACTTGTAAGAATTCTGAATTAATATTTGTATATGATAACTATACTCATTTTTCCAAAGAGGATAGAAATACTATTCGGAATGTGTTTAAGGGTAAATCGATTAAATGTATTTTTATTCAAGAGGAAAATTTTTCTGATATTACGAAAGATAACAATTGGAGAAATATTCTGTTTGATATTATACGTATAAGTAAAATAAGTTGATTTGAACACCTGCCGCAATATCTTTCAAGAAGTGGATAACGGCAAGGGCTTTGTCATTCCTCCTTTTATAATACGTTTTTACAGCAGCTTTATTTGGATTTCAAAACGGATGCCAAAACCAAAACAACTCAAAATCGGATACTAAATATGAAAAAAGGCAGAATACAAACCTACAGAGTCTGATTTGAGTTGTGTAAATCCGCATAATATAATGGAATGTTAATTTAATCACGTTGCCGCTTGTTAGTGAAAATGCTATAGCGATTATTCATAAAAATAGTGTAACGAGAAATGTCAAACGTTAAGTATGGGGGTATTCTCTTATGATTAAATACGAAAAAGAATTTAGCTTTTATATTGTAAATCAAATATTTGAGCTTTTTAGTAGACTATGCGGTGAGGAGTCTATTATACCACAATATAGAATGATATGCAATTTTGAGAGTAATGTTGGAATAAACCAGTATGTGTTTGAAAACTATCAATATAAAGATTGTACCCCGGGAATAAAAGTTAGAACGGATTATGATAATTATACTGAAAATGGATTTGACAAAACCACAGAAGACTTTCTTTTTGACATGGAATACAAACACGAAATTGTAATTTATAATAATTTTAATAATTGTAATTTTACTATTATTTTTGATATAATGCATATTCCATATGAAACTTTTTTCTTTAATCATTTTATTTTTGCATATTTTAGAGTTAAGAAAATTGTAATGCAAAAATTGTTGAAATCGCCAGACGAATATATGAATGAAACTAATTTTGTGGATTATCGAAATCGTTCAATTTTTAGTGGTTTACTTTGCGGCTATGAAATAGAGTCAATAATATCGCAAGCAGTAACAGATTATTTCTATTTTTGTTATGGAATAGACATCAACTTAATAGCATCTCTATCTTGTGAAGTATATGAGGGAATAAGTAACAAATGTGGAGTTTATATACCACGAAAATATGTGGGAAGAGGCAAAAGATCAGGCGGTTTAACTATAAAACTTAATGAAAAAGTTGATTTTTGCTCTCACGAAGTAAGGCGAATTAGAAAATATATGGAAATTGCAACCGAACAACTAAATATGGTGTTAGACATTAACAGAAAAATAGTTGGATACACTAGCAAGCCCCCTAACAAATATGAGGGGAAATTGGTCATTAATGGAAAATTAAATTGGAGATTTTCCATTAGAAACTATGAAGTAGTCTTTTGCACAGGAGTATACAGAATTATTAATAAAAATAATATCGAAAAACCTAAGATAAACTTACATAACATACCATTCACTTTAACAAACAGACAAAAAGAAACAGTTTCTAAGATCATGTGCAAAACTCAAGAACAAAACCATGGTACAACAATTGTTTTTGGAAACAGTAGACAAATTAAAGAAGAAACTAAGCGTCTTACTTTTTATAATAGATGTATCCAAATTTCACCGATTAACTTAATCAAGAACATGGATATTATATTAAATATAACTTCAATTGATGGAGCTATTTTGGTCGATTTTAATGGAAATTGTTATGCCATTGGAGCGATTTTCGATGGGGATATGGAAATAAAGGGAAATATTGAAAGGGGGGCTAGGTATAATTCAACAGTAAATTATATTGAAAGGCAAAAAAGAAAAGGTAGAGAGTTATTAGCAATTATTTTTTCTGAAGACAGAAAGATTGATGTTTACCCTGAATCATGGACACCTGTCGAAATCTGAACCCCTAAGGTTCGGACAGCGACAGGTGTTCAAATCTATTTGGTCACGATATGACAAGTTGAAAGCTACATTTTTAGTGCAAATTGCATAAAGAATGTAGCTTTTTCTTTTGCATAATAACCAATCGCAGGATGTGAAAATGACCTGCGGTTTTCTGTTTGGAGGGGATAATATGAATAGATTAAAGGTAGCTGCTTATTGCAGAGTAAGCACTAATCACAAAGAACAGGAATCGAGTCTTGAAATGCAGATTTCCTATTACGGAAAACTTATTGCAGAGCATAAGGATTGGCGGCTAGTAAAAATTTATGTCGAGCGTGCCTCGGGAACTCAATTGAAAAAGCGTCCCGAGTTTGTGAAGATGATCAAGGCTTGTAGAGCAGGAAAAATCGATCTGATTTTAACAAAGTCGATTAGCCGCTTTGGAAGAAATACGCTTGATACATTGAAAACGTCATATGAACTTTTCAATTTAGACGTTAAGGTTTATTTTGAAAAGGAAAACCTAAACAATTACAATAAGGAGATGCGAACGATAATGGGAATTTACGCGGGATTTGCACAGGAAGAAAGCAAGAACATGAGCGACAATATTAAGTGGGGTATTCGTGAGAGAATGCGCGAGGGCAAGGTTTGTCTTAACTGCACTAGATTCTTGGGCTACGACAAGGATGAAAGCGGCAGATTGGTGGTCGTTGAATCCGAAGCGGTTATTGTCAGAAAGATATTTGAATTGTATCTGAACGGCTTTGGCGTTCGTAAGATCAAGAAGTATCTTGAGGAGAACGGAATTAAAACCGTCACGGGCAAAGAGGTTTGGAGCACTTCAACGATTGACCGTATCCTATCGAATGAAAAATATGTAGGCGACGTGCTTATGCAAAAGAGCTTCACCGAGGATTTTCTGACTGGACGGCGTAAGAAGAATGAGGGGGAGTTGGCGATGTACTTCATTGAGAATGACCATGAGGCAATTATTAGCAGAGAAATGTTTGAGATTGTTCAAAAACGAAAAAGTAGAAAAAATGTTGAATGATATACTTTATTGAAACAAACAAATCCGAGCCGAAACAACTTAACAATTACCAATTCGCCTTCAAATTTTGTCATTTTGTACAAAAACACTTGAAATATTCTTGCTGCAGAATAATATTTTTGTATATTTTGCTAAAACCGAAATATTATGTCCCAAGCGGTTGACTTTTGTCCCAAATTATGATATAATATTTAATGTGATGGAGGTGCTATACCATGAAAAAACAAAACGTATTAAATTTAATAAAGTACCATGTTGAAAGAAATGAAAACAGCTTCAGAAACGAAGCAATAAATATAGCTAGATATTTTGATAGCATTGGTGATGACCAGTTGGCAGAATACATCATGAGTTTAATTGCAGAATCAAACTTGTATACACCTCAGGGTAGTGATTTTGAAAGTGATTTTTTAAAGCAAATTGATGTACGTGTGATAGAACCGCTGAATTTACCTATTGAAATATCGGGAGATATAAAAGGTATTATCAACGCTGTTAATCACAATGTGGGTATCAATAAATTCCTTTTTGAGGGACTTCCTGGGAGCGGTAAAACCGAGGCTGCTAAAAATGTAGCTCGCTTATTGGATAGGGCTTTATTCCGTGTGGATTTTGATCATTTAATTGATAGCAAACTTGGACAAACAAATAAAAATATTACAAGTATATTCAGTGATATTAATACTCTTCCTAATTCAAACCGGGTAGTAATTCTGTTTGATGAGATTGATGTTATCGCTTTGGATCGAATCAATTCAAATGATGTACGAGAAATGGGAAGGGCAACTTCAACGATTTTGAGAGAACTGGATAGGCTAACTGACTTAAACAAAGAAATAGTGATTATTGCAACAACCAATCTCTTTTCAAATTTTGATAAGGCTTTAACTAGACGCTTTGATGCAATAATTAACTTCAATCGATATAGTAAAGAAGATCTTATTGAGGTTGCTGAATACTATTTCTTGTCTTTTGTTAAGAATTTCAAGGGTGTTTCTAAAGATATAAGGTTGTTCAGAAAAATTTTAAACGCATCTGACAAATTACCATATCCCGGCGAGTTAAAGAATATTATAAAAACATCATTAGCATTCAGCAACACGGATTTTGAGTATGATTATCTTAAAAGATTATATAATAGTCTTATTGGTAATCTTGATCAAACCGATTTGAACGATTTACACACAAAGGGCTTTACGGTAAGAGAAATCGAAAAGCTTAAAGGAGAGTCTAAAAGCTCTGTTTCTAGGAAGTTAAACAAGGAGGACTAATCAAATGAACAATGTATTAGAATTAAAAGGTAAGCATTTTGGACAGGATTCAAGACCAGCTAGCAAAAGAGGACCTGTTATGAACAGTAAGGTGGTAGTTACAAGTCAGCATCTAAAAAAAATGATATCTAAGCTAAATCAAATTGACGTTTTTTGGGCAAAAGAGAAACGACCGTTCAAGGGTATTTTAGTCAGCGTCTATTATAATAAGATAGTAGCTAAATCCAATCGGATTTCTGGGCTGTTTAAAGGGACGGAGTCGAACTATTCCATTGTTGGTGCGAAGTTTAATCCAGAAAAGACAAAGCATATTATTACCTATTTATTATCAGTCGATGATTTAGTTAAAAGTATAAGTATGCTACAAAAAGCTGACAATATTATATCTAATTCATTTAAAGACGGCATTTCTAAAGAAATTTTTGATAAGGATATTTTGATTGACAAAATAGATTTTCAAAAGGTTTCTTTGACAAAGAGTCTGTTTAAACAAATTATAGCAGATGCATCATATATTGAGAATTTTGAGGTAGAAAAAGCAACTCAACCATTCAAAGAGAGCATTATTACATTATATGATACAGGAATGGACACTAAGCAATTATTTCAAAATATTGGTATTGATATTTTGTCAAGCAGAATACTCGACAATCGTACAGTTTTTTTGGATGAGAACCAATCTAAGGTTCTTTTCGAAAAAGCTCCTTATCTTGTTTCTATGGCAACAGAAAATCTATCTAATTTATCACCGGAGGATTTCGTCGAGGATTATCAACAGGATATAGTTAATATTCCATCACCGGGTATTGAGCCTACCATTGGTGTAATTGATACTTTATTTGACACTACTGTGTACTTTAAAGATTGGGTTGAATTTCATGATATGGTTGATGAAAACATTACTAGAACTTCTGCTGACTATCGTCACGGAACAGCTGTGTCTTCAATTATTGTAGATGGTCCTACATTAAATCCATGGCTTAATGATGGCTGTGGAAGGTTTAAAGTTAGGCATTTTGGCGTTGCCGTTGGTTCTCAGTTTTCTTCATTTACTATTATTAAAAGGATTAAGAGCATTATTGCCGAAAACAAAGATATAAAAGTTTGGAATATATCTCTTGGTAGCAATCAAGAAGTGAATGACAATTTTATCTCAGCAGAAGCAGCAATATTAGATCAAATTCAATTTGAAAATGATGTGATTTTTGTTGTGGCAGGAACAAACAAGCCAAATGAAAATGTTGAGAGAATTGGTTCTCCAGCAGATTCTATAAACAGCTTGGTTGTGAATGCCGTTACAAAAAGCGGACTTTCAACAAATTACTCAAGAAAGGGTCTTGCTCTTTCCTTTTTTGCAAAACCTGATGTCAGTTATTATGGCGGTAGCGAAGAAAAGTATATTCAAGTTTGCGAACCATTGGGAGCGGCAAACGTTGCAGGTACTTCTTATGCCGCTCCATGGATTGCAAGGAAACTATCATATTTGATAGATATATTGGGGCTAAACAGAGAGATTGCTAAAGCCATGATTATTGATTCAGCAAGGGGATGGAATGAATCACCTACCCCCGAAGAAGTTGCTCTCTATGGACACGGTATAGTTCCAATTAAAATCAGTGACATCATTCAAACAAAAGATGATGAGATTAAATTTGTTGTAACTGATGTAAGCGAAAAATGGAATACTTATAATTATTATTTCCCGGTTCCTTTGAAAGATAATCGTTATCCTTACTATGCTAGAGCGACAATGTGTTATTTTCCCATATGTGATAGAACACAGGGCGTTGATTATACTAACACAGAACTTAATCTTCATTTTGGTCGACTAAAAAAAGATGGTTCACTAAATGAAATTAATGAGGATAAGCAAAATGATACCTTGGAATCTGAAGGCAGGTTTATCCTCGAAGGGGAAGCTAGGAAACGGTTTAGAAAATGGGATAATGTAAAGTACATTTCAGAGAAGCCCAAAAACATAAAGAAACCCAAAGCATCCTATTCCAACAAGAATTGGGCAATGGAAGTGAAGACTAGTAATCGCTTAGATCCCAAGGATGGTGTTGGTCTACGTTTCGGTGTTGTTGTAACGCTTAAAGAAATGTATGGCGTCAACAGAATCGATGAATTTATTAGAAACTGCAATTTAAATGGCTGGTTGGTGAATAAAATTGATATTACTAATAGAATTGATATTCACGAAAAGGTGAATGAAGAAATCGATTTCAATTAATTTACACATATTGAGCAGACATCTGTCGAAATTCGAACATCACAATTTGAGCAACGGCAGGTGTTCTGTTATGTTTTCTTTTGAATGTGGTTTTACGGTTTCTCAATTTGGATTTCAAAATGGACACCAAAATCAAGGCAGAAAATATCATATACTAAACATGAAAAAAGGAGGAATCTGAACTTCTTGAGTCCGAATTGAGATATGAAAAATTCACATAATATTGGAGAGTGTTAAGACGATGTCCATTTTCAGCGTGTTGTTTTACACTATTCACAGATACCAATACTTCAAGAACTCAAGTGGGATGTCAAATCTTCTTGTTCAACGCAATGGCGTTCGTCCGCGCCTTTGGCGAAGACGAACGCTCATTGCTAGCATTGTTTTTGTGGTATTTCGCGCTTCGCGCGAAATACCACAAAAACAACACAGGGTCGATCTGCTTGTATAATGTTGATCTTGGCGAAAATCTATTTGGTCACGATATCACAAGTTGAAAGCTACATTTTTAGTGCTAATTGCACAAAGAATGTAGCTTTTTCTTTTGCATAATAACTAACCGCGGGTTTAAACAGCCTGCGGTTTTCTGTTTGTAGGAAGCATGAACAAACTCAAAGTTGCGGCATATTGTCGAGTCAGCACTAATCATGAGTAACAGGAATCGAGCCTTAAGGCACAAGTGTAATATTATAAAAAGCTGATCACAGAGCGTAGTGATTGGAAGTTGGTGAAAATCTATGCTGAGCGTGCTTCGGGAACACAGCTCA
>CATJCJ010000214.1 GCA_949738935.1 uncultured Eubacteriales bacterium
CCATCCGAAGTCAGTAATCTTATTTTACTCTGAGGTATTTTTTTCTCAACCTTCTTTCTTGGAATTCCCTATACTTGAATTATACAGGAAGCTCCTATAGTTTCTTAAATATTGGGATACCTATGGCTATCTTTTCCTGTTCTATTACAATCTTCACATTTCGTTCTTCATAATTATAAATGAAAAACTCACAAATTGTTGCCAAAGATATACCTTCTCTGTCACGCCTTAATCCAGCAATAACATTATCTCTTTGGGAATCATCCTTTAACAGATTTTCGAAGAAAAGGTATTCTTTATCATGATACACCTTCACTTTAACTTTCCCATTTTCTTCTTTTCCGTTCATGACTGCACTATGAAATAACTCAAATATGAAATATAACAAGTAGCTTTTTAAATTATAATACAAGTTTTCCTTTCCTTTTGCCAATACACAATCATAGATCTCAGTTGGAAATATGTTTTCCTCTTGCGGGATTTCATTAGAGTCAATAATTAAAAGTTTGTCATAAAAATATATGTTTTTAAGTACTAAAATATCTTTTTTTAAATACCGCAACTTGAAATCAATATCATAAGGTTCTGTAATAAACTCACCTTGTGAAAGCAAGAGAACGTTTGCCCTACCGATACGAATATTCATCATCAACCCCAGTAAACAGCCAAGCATTTTTTGTCCATATTCTCGATAATGTTTTTCTCTCTCTGATTCATCTCCAAACAAAAATCTTTCCGACAAAGTCCATACATCCATTACATCAAACTCATCTGCCGTCTTCGTGTGCGCACTGGATCTTGCTTTTCTCAGTTGAGCCATTGTCTTATTTTTTTCTATCCATTCTTGAATAATATTATTATCAAAATCATGATAAAGTTTCCCTAAAATTTCTTCTCTGAATATCAGCAAAAGCCGGAGTTTTTGAAGTATTTGATTTTCATCCAGTTTATGCCACTGAAGGGCAAAGTAAACTTCTTGTTTATTATCTGTCCCCTCATCGAAAAAAATTTCGTATTTTACAATTGCAATTCCCTGTTTTTCATCAATATAAAAAGTATCCATTAAAAGCGGTTTTCTAATATCATTCATTATTTCTTCATTTGGCACTTTACTTCCTGAATCTCTCATATATTCCCCAAAAAACTTATATGTGGTTTCATTGTCATATACCACTTTATCTTCATCACCAATAATTAATATTTTTTCTGACATTTTCACAGCACAACAAGTAATGTCTGCTGCAAGCAGTCTGCCAATTCTCATACAAAGTTCTTGATAAAATGGAATATTATTTATATCATTAGAATAACTTTCAGATATCCCCTTCGCAAAGGCAATATCCATTTCTTTTAAATTTTGTAAAAATTCCATTTCAGCGTGATTCTCTATACCACTTGCTACAAGTATTTGTTTGAAAATATCATCATTACAAAAACTTTCAAATCGTTCTTCATCGCGAACTTTCTTAATTATAGTCTGCAGACCTACCGTATTTTCCACATACATGTACTCTAGTAATTTTTTATTTGACCCGGAATCAGCAAACTTCTGCTTAACTAACATTCTGTCAAACCGTGCGCTTTTTGATTCATCAGGATTTAAGGTCAAAATTTTCTTCATTAATGCTGTATAATAAATATAAAAATCTTCCTCGTTTCCATCCATCCCGAGTTTCATAATATTTTCAATTTTATCTTCTCTGAGAATATAATTGGATTTTAACTCAGCAGATAATTTCATTAGCAATTTACACAAATCATATTTTTTTGAACTGTCACTTTGCAAATCGTTTTGAATTTTTTCAATAAGTAATTTGGATACTTCTACGCCTTGGATTATATCATGCCTTAATTTCGTTCTCGCATCTTTTTCTTCCATTTTTTCAATTCTTTTTTTCAAACTCATATAAGTTTCATTTTGAGTCGTAATTTCCATTAATATTATTATTAGCAAAAGCGCACTCTCACGAATAGACTTTCGATATGACATAAATGGAGTACAATATACATAAAGATAAGCCATTAAATACTCCAAAAAATCTTTTTTTCTCTGTTTTTTCATAATTAATTCTATTGCTTTTGCCATAACTGCTTTCGGATTATTAATCTGTATCCCCAATGCTGTTGCTTCAGTGTTAAAGCAATGTGCGCAATAAATCCTTCTATAATATCTTTCATAATATTTTTTATCCTTTTCTACTTCCTGTTTATGTATTTTGGCTTCATTTAAAGATTTTTTTCGATAATTCTTCTTATGCTGTTCCCAGTACTTTGCCATTCGGTTTGTTGATGCTGACACAATCAATTTTTCAGCATTTCTTTCTTCCTTACACAAATAGCAAGCATCCTCATGAGTACGCATTGATGAAATTCTCAAATCAATAAAATAGAAATAGTCTTGAATATCTAAAACATAATCACTAATTGATGCATATGACAAACGGTTTATTAATACAATAACACTTTTAAACACCGTCACTTTAACATCCCCCTGTCCCTTTATCGCATCTTGGGGAAATAATGAAGATACCATATGTTTCATTTTAAAATATGTATTACCAAGATTAATGCTGTCATCCACAAAATGTAAATTAATAGCAGCCGGTATCTTCATATTGACCAATTTTTGGTACAACAATTTTAAATCACTAAATTTTGTCTCAACATTGTCACGAAATTCTTTTTCAACTTCTATTCTCATAGAATAAGATGTTCCATTAAACACCATCTCGTTCACTGCATCCACAAATGCAGAATTGCTAAAATGCAATGGATTTACCAGTACATCAAATGTCAATAATAAATTACTTCTTTTAGCAATTATTCGTGGTCTTACATTATCTTTTAACCAGTCACGAATTTTGTTTTCATGCCCAATATAATAATTAGCTGTTCTAATATATATTTGATAATGATTTGCGCCTCTTTCTACGTGATCATAATAAAAATAATTCTTAATAGAATCAACTTTTTCATAAGAATAATATTTAGTGTCTGCTGATTAAGCAAATATTTGCAACTTCCAACTCTTACATCTGCTCCAGTTACACCAAAATCGGATCAGATACAAAAGAGCATAAAG
>CATJCJ010000215.1 GCA_949738935.1 uncultured Eubacteriales bacterium
ATATTCTTTTGGTATTCTCGCTGATGGAGTAAAAGAGGGATTTTTAAGTGTTTTTAGCGAAATAGATACTACCTTTCAAAAAATAACTGGTGCGGGAAGGTCACTTAAAGATATAATAGATAATCTTGTTCAAGAAATACTAGATATTTCTGGCTATGAACACTACGAAGCTGTTTGGAGAGGTATAGGACAGACTATAGGAAAAGTAGGAGGGGTACTTGCTGTTGTTATTCCCTTTGTTAAACTTTTAGGAATGGCTATTTCAGTAGCAACATCTCCTATAACCTTTATGGTAGGTGGAATACTCCTTTTAAGTAAAGGAATTATGTACTTAAAGGACAATATGAGAGACGCTAATGGAAATTTGACTAAATTAGGTCAGACTGTTAAGGGCGTAGTAAGTTTTATAGGCGGAATATTTGATAAACTATTTGCCAAAAGTGGTAATAGTCCTTTCAAAAAACTATTTGAAAGTCTTATAGGACCTGATACATTAGTAGGTTTTAACTCTCAGCTTGAATATATGGCACAAGCTCTACAGAAGCTCTTGAAAGTATTGTGTCTAAAATTGACTTTAAGAAAATGGGAGTAATACTTACCGCGGGATTTCTTCTTGCATTTAAGCCAAGTATGATTTTAACACCAATTAAAGGATTATTTAATTCTATAATGAAATTATTTAAGTTTGGAAACAACAATAATAATGGAGATGGTGGAGGATTTGATTTTAAAATTCCTAATGTTAGTACAGTATTAAAAGCTATAGCTGACATAGGAATTATCATTGTAGGCGAGTCCTCATTAATACTTGCTTATGGTTGGCTGTCTACGGTTCCGGGGTTTAGTGCTTATATGTCAGGTGGCGCAGAACTATTAGCACAAGTGTTTATGAGTGTTGCAAAGATGTCAATAGGTCTTGGGGCGTTAGTCCTTATAACAGGTGTTGCCGCTAAGTTAGGTAGTCCTATGAATTTTTTAAAAGGAATGACAAGTGTAGCAATAATATTAGGTGGATTTGCCATAATATTTGAAGCGTTTGGATTGCTTACGGAAATACCTAATTTTAGTCAGTTTATGAGTACAGGGGCACAGACACTAAGCCGTTTGACTGATGGAATGAGTGCTTTTAGTAAACCGTCATTTTTAATAATGGTAGCGGGAGTAGCCGCTCTTGGTATGTTAAGTCCTGCTACAGTTCTTTCAGGAATGGCGGGAGTCGCTATAATTATTGGCGGTATGGGGCTTATTATTGCCGCTTTTGCCGCATTAAATGAAATACCTGGGTTCGCTGATTTTATGGCTCGTGGCTGTGATGTCCTTATTATGTTATCAGCAAAAATAGGTGAAATGATAGGGTCGTTTGCTGGAGGTATTATAAGCGGGGTTGGTGTAGGTCTTACACAATCTTTGATAGATATGGGTAAGAATTTATCAGAGTTTTCAGAGGAACTTAAACCTTTTTTTGTTAATATAAGTGGTTATCCTGTTGACGCAGTTGCTCCTTTTTTGGACTCATTAGGGTCGTTCCTATTAAAAATGTCCGCAGAAGAATTAATGAGTTGGGTAGCGGGTGATACAGACTATACAGAACTTGTGGAGAGTTTAAATACTTTCGCCAGTAAAGCAAGTAATTTTTTTAATACTGTTGCTACCTACCCTGACGAAGGACTTTCAAAAGCACCTTTGTATTTGCCGCTCTTGAAAATTTAGGTGGATATGCCACTAAAACAGGCGGTATAGCACAAATGTTTACAGGAACAACAGACCTCGCAGGACTTGGGGAAAACTTATCAGCATTTGTTAAAACAGCTAAAGATTTTTTTGTTGGTGTTGTTGACTTCCCTGATGAAGGAATAGAGAAGTCTCCAAGAATATTTGCAGCTCTTGAAAATTTGGGAGGTTATGCTACCAAAACAGGAGGCGTCGCTCAAATGTTTACGGGAACGACAGACCTTGCAGGATTAGGTAATAACCTTTCCGCATTTGTAAAAACAGCAGTAGACTTTTTTCTTCAATAGGAAGTATATAAAACTATTATTAAGTACCTTTTGAAGAACAAGAGAAGCATCATTAACTTCTATATTCCAATTTAAACTGGCATCGCCATAAAGTCCAGACCCATCAGCAAGTTTATTTTCAACAGTAATATTACATATAGCTTTTACAAAGCCATCTTCTGTGGTTGCTGTTATAGTTGTTTTACCATCTTTAAATGCAAAAATATTCCCTGATGAATTAACTTTAACAATATTTTCATTATTAGATGACCATATTAAATTTTGATTTGTGGTATTTAAAGGCAGTATTTCAACATCAAGCTGCTTATTTTCTCCAATTTTTAGTTTAATTTCCGAATCTAAAAATTTTATAGTTTTAACAGGTATATTGCTGCTGCCACTAATTTCTCCTATAATGTCTGTTGAGGAATTAAAATCACCACTCATAGAATTTGATTTCCTTAGTATACAACTTTCAAGACTTGCATAGGTTGCAAATGTCCAACAGGTTCCATAAGCGCCTTGGTCTTTAACCGCTGTAACTCCATTTTCATTTCTTAAATCATATCTTGATGGAAGTATTGTACCCTTTGAAATATTATAACCATTATTTATTATTTCTACAGATGGAGGAATTTCGCCCAAAGAAAAACCATCATTTTCTTCAGTCGCTAAACTTATATTTTCTTTGTTTTCTATATACTCAATAAATGCAGGGTTTATTTCAAAAAGACTTTTTGCTTCTTCTAAAGAATAAGTTTTATTATTTTCATAATTTTTATTTTCATTATCTACACCAGCTAAGAGAACATTTGGATTACTTGAATCTACTGTAAATGCTTTTAAACATATATTTGTATTTTCAGATTTGTTTATTACATCATTCCATATTAACCCATTCGAACTGTAAAAACTCTCACCACTGTTTGCTCTAGCATTTTTCCAACAAGCATATGGTACTTCAATAGCTATATTAACATATCCTAATGAATTTGTCAATTTTACAACAACAGCAAATTTTTTGCCTGAACTAATTGGAATTTGTTCAAATGATATAGTATGATATCCTGAGTTTTCTATAGTTCCTACTTTTAGAGGACTTTGTAAGTTATTAAAAGAATTTTTATCTACATAATCATTTATTACATAAATTTCATAATCAATATTTTTTTCAAAAGTATAAAATGATACAGCTGTAAGTAATTCATCTTTTTCAGCTTCGAATACATTTGACATATATGCTGATTTATAAAATCCTAATGTTGCTGAATATCCAAAAGGATCATACTGATATATTTTATTATAATTTGTTTTTGTTTCAATATTATTGAATACAGCATTTGTAGATTTTCCTATATGCTTGTCATAATATGAAATGTAAAAATATCCATTTTCCCCTATATCAGCTCCCCAGCTGTTTTTACAAATAAAAGCACCATTACCTTCAGGAGTTACTCTAAAATTTTCCTTAGGGTAATTATCATCCCAACCTACAATTGCTATTGCATGACCATCCGAACAATCTACACTTGGAGGAAGATAATAATTTTTATAATTATTATTGAAATAATAGTTATTACATCTAAATGATGAATACATTGCTCCATATTTCATAATTGCTGTTTTTATTTCATCATTATATAAATATTCTTGTCTTTGAGGTACAAGTACAGCTTCCTGTATATGATAATCTTCTGGTATTTCATTGTATTTAACTTGATTTGAACTTGTAGGATATTTATCTCTATTTTCCAAAACAGCGCCTTTCCAACTTGCTAAATATGCTAAAGCCATTTGTACATTACCGCTGCCATCTAAGCCTTTATCTGCCGTTGTTGGAAATGTAAATCCATTTCCCTCATTAAGTGTTGTACTTGCGTAAGCTGCCATATTTAATTCGGAGAAATCAAATTCACCGTTTACTTGTGTATTATTTACTTTTATATTACAATATGCTGATAAGTTTTCTACTTCAGTTTTTGCCCATATTTTAGTAGTTCCTTCCGCTATAGCTGTAACTTTACCATTTTCATCAACAGTAGCTATATTTTCATTTTCACTGTTCCACAGTACATTTCTATTTTTTGCGGTTTCTGGTAATACAGTTGTAATAAGAGAAGAAGAATTATTTACATTTATGGACATATAATTCCTGTTTAATGTAATACTTGTAGGTTTGTCTGTATGTATTTCAGGTGTTTTAAAGCTTACTATATTTCCGATTATAGATCGAGGATTTGTATTTGCATATGCATATACCTTATATTCTGTATCCGCAGATAATCCTGTAATTTTCGCAGAAAAATTTTCTCCATTTACTATTATCTTCTTTTCTAACTCCGCATTTTTTGCGGGATAATATATGAATCCTTTTTCTCTTATTTTCTCGTTTGAATTGAGTGTACCTGTAATTATAGCACTTGTTTCAGTTATATCAGAAGAAATAACTTCATTTGTTTTTACGGTTGTATAGTTATCTGAAATAACATAACTAAATTGATATAATTTGCTGTCTGCCATTCCATCTTTTACAGCTATAGCATATATAGTAGAATCTTTTGTTATTTCTATTGGCTCAGTATACATAGTATTTTTATTTGTGGGAATATTGGTATCCCTGGTGTCATCTATTATAAAGTATATTGCTGCTCCTTCTGTATTGCATGATAATGCGATTTTTTCATTCTTTCCTATTTTTCCGGTGTCTAAATTTGCAACAACATCTCCAACACGTTCAATATTGCCGTCAATATATTCATAATTATAATCTCTTCTCATAGCATATTTTTCAGCATAAGAACCTTTTTCACATTTGATAACTGTATTTAAATTAGAACCATTTAATATATGGTAAGGAACATTATATTTGAGACTTTCTGATATTTCTTTAACACATTTAGGAATTGTTACTATTTTTAGATTCTTACATCCTCCAAAGCAAGTAGAGCCTAACTTTTCAACTGAATCCGGTTGAATAATAATATTTTCTATATATTTTGCTCCAAAAATAGCTGAGTTATTAATTTCTTTAACCGTTTTAGGAATAACAAATGTAGTATCTTTCTTTCCTATTGGATATTTGTATAATATTGTTTTATCACCATTATATAATACACCATCTAATGATGAATAATATATACCACCATCTTTAACATTTATTTCTTCCAGAGTATTATGTCCACTATTAACAAAAGATATATCAATCGTTTTAATCGTATTTGGAAGTGATATACTTTTTAAATTAGGGCAGGAAATAAACATATCTCTATCTATTTCTTCCAATTTTCCATTAAATGATACTGACTCTAAATTAGTACAATAAGCAAACATATAC
This sequence comes from uncultured Eubacteriales bacterium, assembly GCA_949738935.1. Classification (GTDB taxonomy): domain Bacteria; phylum Bacillota; class Clostridia; order Lachnospirales; family CAG-274; genus MGBC114079. The sequence goes on from CATJCJ010000215.1 coordinate 5,332, forward strand.
CATCCATCTGTGCCAGTGATATATTCCAAATCTCCTTCGAATATTACTGTTTTTAAGTTTTTACAATTATTGAAAATTTCTTTACCTATCTTTGTAATATTTTTAGGTATAATAATATTAGTTATTCCTGACTCTTGAAAAGCTCTGGAATCAATATAAGTAGCTTTTGATGGAATATTAAATTCCTTAAACTTTGGACAATATGCAAAAGTACCTAATTATATTCTCTGTAAATTATCAGACAATATAATTTTATTTATATTATCACATTCTAAAAAAGCACATCGACCTAAATTTACAACGGAGTCTGGTATGGTTAATTCTACTAAATTGCTGCATTTTTCAAATACATGATCTCCAATTGATGTAACTGAGTTAGGTATTGTGATATTAACAAGATTTTCACAAGAAGAAAATGCATAATCACCGATACTTGTAATTTTAATTCCGTTTATAGTATCAGGGATTACTACTGAAGTGACTGAAGTATCACAGTCGGTTATTGTTCCTGTATCAGGGTCATAATAAATATTTCCTACCTCAACTGCGTAAGTCAAGTCATTATCATCTTTTGCCGCAAGCTCAATCTCATATTCTGAATTTTTTGTTATAAGTTCATTTATTTCATCCTCTGTATCAGTATTTTCAATTCTAAAATTTGAAAAATCTTCTGCGGCTTCAGTTTCAATTACAGAAAATTCGCCTTCTATAGATAAAATCTTGTTCAGCTGATTTGTCCAATATAAAAATAGGACTTGAGGCTACGGGACATTACAGCTATAATATTTTAGGCTATCTTATTGATAAAGGTTTGCCCACCTTTGTCATCAATCCGTTACATACAAATCTTTACAGAAAAAGTCTAAGCCTTAGAAAGACCAAAACGGATAAAGTTGACGCCCGTATTATCGCTATGATGTTAATGTCTGATGTAGACTTAAAATCCTAC
>CATJCJ010000216.1 GCA_949738935.1 uncultured Eubacteriales bacterium
ATTAATAATTTTATTGGTGTTTTTTTGATGAGGATTTTATATATTGTTTACCGCTTTACAATTTTTTAAAATTTAGTTAAAATATTTATATATAAGCAATTATTTTGTAGAAATATTTAGATATATGTAAAACGGAGGGAATATAATATAATGAGTTTAAGTTCAAATATAAGCGAAAAAGCCGCTCTTATATGGGCGATAGCGGATAAATTAACAGGGGTATACAAACCTCACGAATACGGAGAGGTTATACTTCCGCTTACAGTTATACGGCAGTTTGACTGTATTCTCGCTAAAACAAAAGAAGATGTTGTCAAGAAATATCAAGAGATAAAAAATCTTCCTATGGCTGATATTTTACTCCGCAGCACGTCGGGCTATGAATTTTATAACACAAGCAAATATACTTTTGAAACTCTTATTAACGAGCCTGACAAAATAGAGGAAAACTTTATAGAATACCTTAACGGTTTTTCGACGAATGTGCGTGATATTATTGAGAAATTCAAGTTTGAAAATCATATCTCGACTATGGCTGACAAAGGGATTTTGTACATTGTTATAAAAGAGTTTACATCATCAAAAGCGAATCTTCACCCTGATGTTATTTCCAATCTTGAAATGGGATATATATTTGAGGAGATTATCCGCAGATTTTCGGAGGCTCACAATGAGGACGCCGGACAGCATTATACCCCAAGAGAGGTAATACGCCTTATGGTGAATATTCTGTTTAACGATGACAACGACATTCTTTCGGGGAATAATATAGCGAAAACCATATATGACCCGGCGTGCGGAACAGGCGGTATGTTATCCGTAGCGGAAGAATATCTGCGAGAACTGAATAAATCCACGGAAATTTTATCATTCGGGCAGGAATTAAACGACCAGACTTTCGCTATATGCAAAGCTGATATGCTTATAAAAGGGAATAACGCCGAATTTATCAAAGACGGAAACACACTTTCAGACGATATGTTTGAGGGACAAACATTTGATTATATTATCTCAAATCCTCCTTTCGGAAGAGAGTGGAAAAATGAGAAAACAAAAGTTGACGCCGAAGCGAAAAAAGGATTCGCGGGAAGATTTGGTGCGGGACTTCCGGCAACGTCCGATGGGCAAATGTTATTTTTAATGACCGCAATATCAAAAATGAAAGAACCAAAAGACGGAGGAAGCCGTATAGCCATTATTCATAACGGCTCACCTCTTTTTACAGGCGACGCTGGGAGCGGCTCGTCAAATATCCGCAAGTATATAATTGAAAATGATTTGTTAGAGGCTATTATCGCTTTACCTAACGACATTTTTTACAATACAGGCATAGCTACATATATTTGGGTATTATCCAACAAGAAAAAAGGAACAAAAAGAGAGGGAAAAGTTCAGCTTATAAACGCCAATGAACTTTTTGAGAAACGCAGAAAAGCTTTGGGAAACAAACGAAACGATATTCCCGATTCCGCTATTGATGAGATTACTAAAATTTACGGGGATTTCAAAGAAAATGAAATCAGTAAAATTTTTGATAACGAGGATTTTGGATATACAAAAGTTACGGTTGAACGACCTCTATATAATGAAAACGGCGAACTTGTTTTAAAAAAAAGGAAAAAAACAGCCTGATACAGAATTAAGAGATACAGAGGATATACCTTTAAAAGAAGATATTGAGGAATATTTTAAACGAGAGATTTTGCCTTTCGCTCCCGACGCCTGGATAGACAAACAGAAATCAAAAATAGGATATTCAATTCCGTTTACAAGATATTTTTATAAATATGAGGCTCCGAAACCATCAGCGGAAATTATGACGGAGATATTAGAACTTGAGAAAGAACTCGCCGGAAGTCTTGAGGAGGTCTTTGGTATATGAGAGAAATGAAAGACAGCGGAATTGAGTGGATTGGGGAGATACCAAAAGATTGGGAAAAGATAAAACTCAAAGATTATTATAATTTTGAAAAAGGTAAAAAATCTTCTAAATATACTAAAGAATATATGGGATTAAATAAAGGTATTTTTCCTGTATATAGTGGACAAACAGAAAATAATGGAATAATGGGAAATATAAATACTTACGGTTATGACATTAAAGAATGTCTTTTTACTACAACCGTAGGTGCGAAAGCAATGACTCCAAAAGTATTATCAGGAAAATTTAGTTTATCTCAAAATTGTTTAGTAATGAATAAAATAAAAAAATGTAATAACATATTTTTTTATTTTGCGATATGTTCTCTTTTTAATTATGAAAAAAGTCTAATCCCATTTTATATGCAACCATCTTTAAGAATTGAAGATTTAAAAAAATATATATTATTTATTCCTAATATAATTGAACAAAAATATATAGCGGATTACCTTGACGATAAATGCTCCAAAATAGATACAATAATCGAAAAGCAACAAATTATAATAAAAAAACTGAAAGAATATAAAATATCTCTTATTACGGAAGCGGTGACAAATGTAAAAGGAATATCTTATCGAGTTAAGTATGTTTCAACTATGAAAAATGGTTTAAATTTTAAAAGCTTCTTAGATGGAAATAAAATAAAATTCCTTGATGTGGGTGATTTTAAGGAATATTTTATTTTAGATGACAAAGAAATGTTTTCTGATATAATTATAAATGAAAAAATAGATGATGATTATATGTTAAACAGTGGGGATATAGTATTTGTACGTTCTAACGGAAGCAAAGACTTGGTAGGCAGAAGTGTTATGGTAAAAAACATAGATTTTCCGCTTGTGTACAGCGGATTTTGTATTCGTCTTAGAAATATTAGGAAAGATATATTGAACAATACATATTTATTGTATTATTTTCGTAGTTTTTATTTTAGAACTCAATTAAAAAAATATAGTCAGGGTTCAAATATAAATAATATAAATCAGGATTTATTATCAAATATTTCTTTGACAATACCAACATTAGAAACTCAAACTAAAATAGTTAAATTCCTGGATAAAAAATGTAATGCTATTGATAGTTCCATACAAAAGAAACAGGCTATTATTGATAAACTTACAGAATATAAAAAATCACTGATTTATGAGGTTGTAACGGGAAAAAAGGAGATATAAGAACAATGAAAGACAATACTGATATATCTGAAAAACTTAGTGGCAAGTTAGAATTATATACACTTTTAGGCAAGGGATTACAAGATATTGCGGATAATAGAGTACAGTCTTTTGATTCAGCGTTATCAGAGATTAGAAAAGAATTTAAGCTCTAATAACTAAAAAAATAAGAGGTGAGAAAAACAATGCCGGATTTTGATTATAAAGAAAAACGATTTGAGGAAGATATAGAAGAATATTTAATCGCAAAAGGCGGATATGAAAAAGGCAATCCTAAAAATTTTGATAGAAAACTCGCTCTTGACATAAATACATTTTTATCATTTATTAAAGAAAGTCAATCTAAACAGTGGGAAAGATACGAAAAAATTTATGGAGATGACAGTAACAAGCAAATTGTTGAGCGTTTTTGCAGAGAGGTAAAAATGGTTGGACTTTTAAGGGTTCTCAGGCAGGGCTTTACTGACAGGGGAATAAAATTCAAGGCGGTATTTTGGAAGCCCGAAACGTCAATTAACGCCAATACACAAAAACAATACGAAGCTAATATACTTCATTGTACAAGACAGCTTCATTATTCATTAAAAAATGAAAACAGTATTGATATAGTTCTTTTTATAAACGGTATTCCTGTTGTGTCTATGGAATTGAAATGTCAGTTTACAGGACAAAGTGCCACAAACGCTATACAACAATATAAATTTGACAGAGCCGGAAAAGATATGATTTTCGCTTTTAAAGAGCGAGTGTTAGCACATTTTGCCGTTGACCTATCGTAAGTTTATATGACAACTAAATTAGAGGGGGAGAAGACATATTTTCTTCCTTTTAATCAAGGCAGTAACGGCAGCGGAAATGTGGGAGGAAAAGGAAATCCTATTAATGAAAACGGTTATGACACGGAATATTTATGGAAAAATATATTGCACAAAGATTGTCTTCTCGAAATTATTTATAAATATATTCATCTGCAAGCGGAAAAAGACGATAAAACAGGAGAGGTTAAATCTGAAAGAATGATTTTTCCTCGTTATCATCAGCTTGACGTTGTGACAAAACTGATTGCCGACGTAAAGGAAAACGGTTCCGGAAAAAGTTATCTGATACAGCACAGTGCTGGTTCGGGGAAATCTAACTCTATCGCTTGGCTTGCCTATCGGCTTGCTGGTTTGCACGATAATAACGATAATAAAATTTTCAGGTCGGTTATCATTGTAACCGATAGGAGGGTGTTAGACAGTCAGCTGCAAAACACGGTTTATCAGTTTGACCACGTTGATGGAATGGTAAAGAAAATTGATAAAAACGCCCGTCAGCTTCTTGAAGCTATTGACAGCGGTACGGACATTATTATTACTACTCTGCAAAAATTCCCTGTTATTTATAAAGAAGTTAAATCCTCTAACAAATGTTTCGCTGTAATTATAGACGAGGCTCACTCATCACAGACAGGCGACGCCGCAAAAAAATTAAAAAGGGCTTTGGCGGATACCGATAAGATACTTGAGGAATACGCCAAAATGGAGTATGAATCCGAAAAAGAGTTTAAAGATGATGAGGAGCGTTTGCTTGATGAGCTTGCGGCGCAGGGATTTCACAAAAATATGTCTTTTTTCGCTTTTACAGCCACACCAAAGGATAAAACCCTCAATATGTTTGGGCAAAAAGCTAAAAGCGGAAAATACTATCCTTTTCATATCTATTCTATGAAACAGGCTATTGAGGAGGGATTTATACTTGATGTACTGAAAAACTATATGACTTATGGTATGTATTATAAAATAGCTAAAGCTATTCCCGATAATCCTGAGTTAGATACTTCCTCCGGCGTAAAGGCTATCAGAAAATTTGAAACTCTGCACCCTCACAATATCTCACAGAAAACAACAATTATGCTTGAACATTTTCAGAATATAACAAAAAATAAAATCGGCGGAAAAGCAAAAGCTATGCTTGTTACCCCGTCACGTCTTCACGCTGTTCGCTATTTATTGGAATTTAAAAGACAAATCAAAGAAAGAGGATATAAAAATTTAGATGTGTTAGTCGCTTTTTCCGGTGAAATTGAGGATAACGGACAGACGTTCACGGAGGAAAAATTGAATAAAACAAAAAACGGTGAGATAGTTAAGGAAAAAACTCTCCCTGACGTGTTCCATACAGATAATTTTGGAATAATGATTGTCGCTGAAAAATATCAAACAGGTTTTGACGAGCCTTTGCTTCACACAATGTTTGTAGATAAAAAATTATCGGGCGTAAAAGCAGTGCAGACACTTTCCCGCTTAAATCGTACAATGAAAGGCAAACAAGATACTTTTGTACTTGATTTTGTAAATTCGGCGGAGGATATTAAAAACGCTTTTGAGCCGTATTATGAGGAAACTGTTTTAGAAGAGGAAACAAACCCTAATGTTATTTATGATTTAAAAAATACGTTGGATGAATATCATATATACAGGCATGAGGAAATAGAAAAATTCGCTGAGATTTTTTACTCATCAAAAACACAGTCGTCAAAAGATTTGGGAAAACTGCAAGGAAAAATTAAACCCGCTCTTGACAGACTTTCGGAAACGGAAACAGAAAGAAAGGATTTGTTTAAATCCACACTTGCTCGATTTAACCGTATTTATTCCTTTATTACACAGGTATGCAGACTTTTTGACAAAGATATACATAAATTCAGCGTTTACGCTAAATTTTTATATATGCAGCTGCCCAAAGGCAATTCAGAAAATATTTTTATAGATGATAAGGTTATTCTTGAATATTATCGCCTTGAAAAAGAATTTGAGGGGGATATAGAACTATCGTCAACCGAAGACGGCTTTAGAGCCATTACGGGAGAAGCCGGAAGAAAAGAGAAAAAGAAAGACCCTCTCACAATTATTATTGAGAAAATCAATACACAATATGGTACGGATTTTACAGAGATGGATAAGGTTTTATTGCAGATTGAAAATGATTACGCCGCACAGGATAAATGGCATAGTTACGCTGAAAATAATGATTTTAAAACATTTAATCTTTTATTTAAAAGAGATTTTCCCAATATGGCGGCAAAGCGCTATGAACAGAATGAGGAGTTTTTTGTCCGTATGTTTAATGAGCCTGAAATAAGAGCCTTTAAAAAAATTTGTGTATTCAGTATAAAAAAAATCCTTCTTGATAATAATGCAAATGAAGATAAGTGTAAAAATTTGCAAAAAACAAGGAG
>CATJCJ010000217.1 GCA_949738935.1 uncultured Eubacteriales bacterium
CTCAGCCCACGGCGGGGTTCTTCCCATTTGCTCACATATCGCCTCAAGCGATACCCTTTTGTCACACTCAATAATCAATTCGTCGTGGATATGCCCGCAGATAAAGCAATACCTTAATGTCTGCATAGCATACATCAGAATATCCCTTGCTACTGCCTGTATAATGTTCTCTACAAATTTAGGACCGTTGCTTTCTATGCGTTCCCATTTCTTAGTCGCACCTATACCCTCGTAGGTTACAGACTCGCCACCAAATCGGTTTACTCCCATTTTAGGTTTTATATAAACAAGGTTTCTGCTGGAAGGAAGAGTAATAAAAAGCATTCCGCTTTTACAGTAAAATTTAATTCCTCTGACTTCTGACGGCGTTTTATCCCTGACAGCTTTTTTAACGGCTCCATCAACCGCATACCAGAGCTTTACTATATTTGGATTAGCTTTTCTCCAAGAGTCAACAAGAGGCTGTAACTCATCTTCCAACATACCCATTTCCAACGCTCCCATAGCTTTTAAAGCTCCAACAGAACCCCCATAACTGCATGATAAAGTGGCTTGTTTGCCTTTTTGTCTTAAATGTCCATTCACACCGTTTTTTTCCACGGGGACATGAAACATTTTTGAAGCGGTAGCGCAATATAAATCCTCGTTTTTGGCAAAAGTATCCATAACCCACTGTTCACCCGCCAACCAAGCAATTACTCTCGCCTCAATAGCCGCAAAGTCAGCGACTATAAATTTATAACCTTTTCTCGGCACAAAAGCTGTTCTGATGAGCTGTGAAAGTATATCTGGAATGTTGTCGTAAAGCATACTCATAATTTCAAAATCACCGCTTTTGACAAGTTCTCTTGCTTCGTTGATGTCGGAAATGTAGTTTTTTGTCAAATTCTGCAACTGTATTAAACGACCTGAAAATCTACCCGTGCGGTTCGCCCCATAAAACTGAAACATACCTCTCGCCCTGTTATCCTCACATGCAGCGTTCTGCATTGCCTGATATTTTTTTATACTTGACTTTGCCGTCTGCTGTCTTAATTCAAGCACTTTAGCGAGTTTCGGAGGTGCTGTCTTTAAAAGCTCCTTTACAGCGTCCTTGCCCAAGCTGTCAACCTCAAGACCGTTTTCGGCGAGCCACTCTTTCATTTGCTGTACAGAGTTTGGATTTTCAAGCTGTGTTATTTCACGCATTAAGCTTGTAAGCTCTGTTTTAGTAAGCTCATCAAACTTGACAGCATTATTGACTAAGTCCATATCAAGGGCGATACCTCTGTCGTTTATCTCTTGGTCGAGATGATACTCTTCCCAAACAAAGTCAGGAACGGGAAATTTACACAGCTTTCTCTGTATGTTCATCTCAACCTCAACATCTCTTTTGTTGTAAGCCTTAAAAAGCCCCCATTTTTCAGGATTGTGATGCGGTAAATTTCTTGTTCTTCCTCCGTTAGTCTTTGTTGGCTTGCAAGGCACACAAAAATATCTGATTAAAGCCTTGCCCTCGTCAAGTTTCTGTTCCTCAAATCCAAGAACAGAGCCTACGCTTTTAAGTGATAACGGCAAACCCATATAAGCCGACCATACCATAGTGCATTTCCAGCTTGATGGGTCAAGGTAATCACCGACTGTATCTTCGTTTATGCTGTAGCTTTCAAAATATTTCTGATAATTTCTGTCAAGCCACACAGACAGACAAATACGTTCAAAGTTTGCGTTAAATGCCCATTTTGTGACATTGTTATCGGTCAGAGCTTTTATTATTTCAAGCGGTATTTCCTCTCCCTGCGCCAAGTCCACGACTTGTACTTCCCCGCCGTCAATCGAATAGCCAAAAAGCAAAATATCAAAATCGGGAGACTCCGCATATTTGTAAACTCCGCATTTATTGAGGTCATTTGAAGAAAATGTTTCAATATCTATTGATATAGATTTCATTTTTAAATCCCCCCTTTTCAGTTAATAGTGAGTATCTGTCTTAGTAATGTTCTGTTTGTTATTCTTCAGCATATTAACTGCTTTCTTATTCCACAAATCCGCAATTTTATTTTTTAATGTTTCTTTTGAGAATCTATCCTCATTAACATCAAATACTGCTTCATAGCCACAGCCATTACAATGAAGCATAATAAAATCACCCGCGTCAAGTATCTCTGTACTGCCTTTACAAAGAGGACAAGGCTTTAATTCAATCATTTAAAATCACTTCCTTTATGATGAATTTTTATTTCAGATTTTAAGGGTCTGACGACCTCGTTTCCATCAAATCCCAAGTAGCGCATATTACTTCCTGCACCTTGAGGCGTATAAGTTTCTCGGTCTTTATCACAGAATGAACTTAAAAAGTCAATCTTTATGGCGTTTTTAGTATACTCATCAACATAGCACTGTGTACTAAGACTACCTTTCATATTTATCTGCGGAATTTTCATACATATCAAATCATTATTGTCGCCTTTTTTACGACCGATAAAAAATTCAAATATGTCTATCTCCGCAAAGGTTTTTTCCTCATATTTTTTATGCTTTATAAATTCAATCACTTAAAATCACTCCTTTATAGTTATGGCAATACGCTCAAAATTGAGCGCATTACCTTTTGCAGATAAATCAGCTTAAAAAGTCCTCGTCATCATCCGTTTCGACCTCGTCAAAGTCCTCCGCCGCTGTAGTTCTGCCGCCTAAAGACTCACCGTCTTTGAGCTTTTGAATATTGCCAAGTCCCGCAGCGATACCCTTATTTCCATTCGCTAAATAAGCGTAAAAATTAACGGAAATATTGCCATAGCAGCCGCTGTATACCTCACTCTGGTCAAGTATAGGCTCTACCTTATTGTCAACCACCTGCGGCTTTTGCTTTGAGTTGGCATTAAAAAAGTAGCTGTTCGCGTATGCCTCGTCGTCAGGTCTTTCCTCGTCGCCGTCACGAAGAGGCGTTTTAAGATTAGCGGGTACTTTGCCGCCCCAAACCGCCGTATCTTCTTTTTTGACCTTTTCTATCGCTTCTTTAATCTTTTTTATTGTCACTTTATCACTTTTGGGAACAATAGCGGAAACACTGTATTTTGGCTCTCCGCCGTTAATTTCTATGGCTTCCCAGCAATGCAAATAACTGAATCTGCATGGCACAATAACTTTTACACTCATTTAAATTTCCTCCTTAAAATCATCCGCCGCTGTTGATACGCTTACAGCCTCTCTTTTATCTGATTCAGGAACAAGCGTTAATTTACCGTCAGGCTTATACACCAAATCGCCTAAAATGTCATTAAACTTCTTTTTACCCATTAACTTTTCCATATCAGTTATTCCGATAAGCGTTTTTTTGAAAATATCGTTATAGCCTGCCTCGTTCGCCGCTTTTTTGACATCAACCTCATTGGTATATTTTCTGTTTGTCTTGCCCCTGACAAGTTTATAACCATTCCACACTTTACCGCTGTTGATAGCCTCGTCCTGCGCGTAAGAGTAAATATCCGCCGCCCATTTTGAAAGTTCATCAGCTTTTGAAATGACCTCTAAAATCTCATCGTCTGTAAGCAGAGGGGCTTTTTTAAATTCAAGCTGAGCAAGCCTTAGATATTCCTCCGCTCTCGCTCGGCATTGATTTTTTGCCCTGCAAAAACGGCAGTGTTCACCCGCCACAAAATCACCATCGCCGCTAAGGGCAAGAGCCGCTTTCGGCTTTAGAACTTCATTGCCCCAAGCTTTAAGTCCAGTACTTGAGATTTCCCAAGTATTAATGTTTTGCAATCTTGGCTGATGAATTGTCAATCTCACAACATAAATATCATAGAGCATTTCATATTCTTCAAGAATGCCCAATCCATAAATCATAAGCTGATAATTATCCTCTGCGTAAACAGGCACGCCTTTTCCTAATTTCAAATCAATAATGTGAACAACATTATCAGTCACAATAACCATATCAGCAGTTCCGAAGCAGTTATCAGCATAGTTTGAAACATCAACCCTTTTTTCCACGTTGAAAACAGGGTATTCGCATTCAGACCTTGCCAATTCAATCTGCTCTTTGACATAGTCTACATAATCATCTACAGCTTCCACAAGTTCGTCCGTATAATAGTCAGAGGTTGGACGCTTGCTCCTTATTTTGAGATATTTCTTAATGAGGTGCTCGGCGAGTGCATGTCCCGCCGTTCCCTCTTCGGCAAACTGAGATGTTGCGCTTGGGAATTGCTCCTCTAAAAGTAACGACGGAGTACACTCCATATGTCTTTTTGCCGCTGATGGGCTAAACCTTGCGTGTATATCCGGCATTATATCGCCTCCAATTTCTTAAGCACTTCGGCGTAAAACTCCCGCGGAACATCTGAGAGCTTTTTAACACCGCACTCGGTGATAATTGTTTTAACCTCCGCGCTTTTGCCCTCCGCCGCTTTCTTTTTTGCCAAAGCGCTTATTGTTTCAAGAGTGATAGGCTGTTTGTCCGCTTTCTTTGTTTCAGCGTTCTTTTCCGCTTTAATATCAGTCTTTTTTTCCGTACTTTCTGCTAAAGAACGGTACTTCTCAGCGAGATTCTCATACATTACGGCAAATTCCAAATAATCTTCTTTTTCCATAAATCTCATCCCCTCATTAACTCATCTTCCATAACGCAAAAAATATGACAGTAAAAACAACACCGAAATACCTCCCTATGTAAAAATTTTTCTTGCGTTTTCTTATAAAACCTGATATAATAAAAGTGAGTTAATTGTTACTCTCCCCTAAGCAACGGGTGCGACCGTTCTGGGGGATTTTTATATTAAATCGTTTTCTCAAAAGCTCGGCAAAAGAAAGATACTCAATTCCATACTTATTGGTTCCATGAGTGGCTTTGACCTTATCCTCAAATTCCTCAATACCGCCATAAAAACAGCCCACGTTAACCATAATTCCGTTTGGTGTTTTAAAAGCCTCGACAACTCTGTTTTTACGTCCTACAGGACCCATAAACACATAGTCCCTTGATGACTCAATCAGCGCGTCATTGCCTATTTTCGTATATTTGAATATCTCAGCCGTCCCCTGAATCACGGCATTAGCGTAAATCTCAGCGTAATCATAAACTTTCGAATTTCCGCAAATTTTTGAGTTTCCGTAAATTTTTGAGTCTCCGTAAACCTCTGAGTTTCCATATATTTTTGAATAATCATAAACCTTGGAATTTCCACAGACCCACGCACGGTCATAAATCTCAGCGTAATTATATACCTCAGCATTCACACACACTTTCGCTTTACCATACACGACGGCGTTTCCATGTACAACAGCATCTCCGTAAACCTCCGAATCCTCATAAACTTTAGCGTTTTCATAAATTTTCGAATTCTCATGTACAATGGCTTTTCCAAATATTTCCGAATCGCCTCTTACTTCAGCGTTCTCAGTCACACAAGCCTCCTCCCTGACTTTCGCCTCATCATATACCCAACAGTTTCCTCTGTGACTAAGATTTTCTTCTTTCTCAATCCAGCCGCCAATATCTCCGGCTTTAACATTACCAAAGTCCTTTAAAGCTCTTATCCTGTTTAAAACAACACCTTTAAAATCTAGAAGAGTTTCTCCCGTAAACTCGTATTTTTTCATAACTTGTCCTCCTATTCTTTATAAATGCCTCAATATCTATCAGCTAAATTTCCATCTCTCTACCCATACATATCACGCGTCACCTCCGTTGTATAATAACTGCTGTTAGTTGTCTTTGAGTTAAAAAGCGCCGCTATAAGATACGCTTTTATATTTCTGATTTTTGTAGTATTCCTTGATAAAGCAAGAAGCACATACTCAATATCTCCATAACCCAGTGACAAAAACCGTTTTTTAATAATCTCACTTGGTATGAGATTACCGCCGATTTTTACAGGCGCTCTGTTTAACGCAACCACTTCTGTCATAAGCTCAACTATCTCATTAATTGTTTCCCCGCCAGCTTCAGCCGCTGTAAGAGCATCATAGCCAATATTTTGTTTTATAATCTTTTTGTAACTGTCGTATATGTATTCAATCTTATCCATCTCATCGGTTTTAGTGTTTGATTGATGGATAGATTGATTATTACACATATTTAATTTATATATATTTGATTTATTAGTATTTGATTGTGCCCGATATTCCGTTATCGGTTTTTCCGTTATCGGTTTTTCCGTTATCAGTTTTTCCGTTATCGGTTTTTCCGTTATCAGTTTTTCCGTTATCAGTTTTTCTGTTGTCGAAAACTCAAATATTGTCTCTTTCGCCCCATTTTTCGGTATCTCATAAATATTGTAAATGGTTTTAGCGAATTTTCCGCCGCTGTCTTTTTGCTGTGAACGCTTAACATATCC
>CATJCJ010000218.1 GCA_949738935.1 uncultured Eubacteriales bacterium
AAAATAAAATCATTTTGGAGCGTAATGATATTATTTTCACTGATTTTTTGGATATTTTAATAGTTTTTAGACAGGCTCTCAGAATCGCCGCGGATTGATTGTATTTATCTTAGGAAACTTTACTACATATTAATACTTTTGGAAGGGAATGGTTTTAATGAATAGTCAAAAAATATATTTTAAAAGACTATTGGCTTTATGCGTATGTTTTGTTTTTATTTTTTGTAACTCAATTTTATTATTCGCAGACGATATAAACAATAAGGGGATTTTGGGTGATGTTAATGGGGATGGGACATTGACAGCGATGGATGCTTCTATTGTTTTGAACGCTGTTTTGAATAAGATTGACCTTACTGATGAACAAGTGGAGCTTTCAAGAGTTACCGGAAAGAAAGATATTTCTGCTGATGATGCCTCGGCTATACTTCAAAAGGTTTTAAGAGATTCTTATAAATTTACTCCTTATGAGGGAAATGATGATACAGAATCAACAACAGATTCTATAATATCTACTGAAAGCGGAACAGAAACAAGCTCGTCGGAAGAGACAACCTCAAATATAGAAACAAGCTCGTCGGAAGAGACAACCTTAAATATAGAAACAAGCTCATCAGAAGAGACAACCTCAAATATAGAAACAAGCTCGTTGGAAGAGACAACCTTAAATATAGAAACAAGCTCGTCGGAAGAGACAACCTCAAATATAGAAACAAGCTCATCAGAAGAGACAACCTCGGAAATTGAATCAAATTCAGAGGGTACAACTGAAAATGAAAACCCTTCGGAAACTCCTCAATTAATCGCTTCTTTGAAAAGTGATGATGTGACAGGCACAAGTTATACGGCTGACGCTCAGATTGGAAAGTTTACAATTAAAAGCTTAGGAAGTGAGATTAAAATTGATACTGTTAATAAATCATATGAGGGTGAAAGTTATACTAAGGTTATCAAGCTTGGAGGAACAGGAAGTATAACAAATCGTTCTATCGCTTTTAATGTTAAGGGAAAAGTAACAATTAAAGCTGTTGTGGCAAGCTCGGGTGATGCCGTCAGAAATTTTGTTATGAGTGACGGTACGAATCCGATTACGTTAGGTTCCGCGGGAAAAGAACTTGTTCAGCTTACAGGTTCTTATAACGCTGAGACAGAAACAACTTTGTATCTTTACTCAGCAAGCAGCGGAATGAATGTTTATAAAATTGAGGTTTATTCCGGCGATATTACCGGCGGTGATGAAACATCAACTGAGGCAACAACCGAGGCTTCAACAGAAGGTGAAAGCTCAAGCGAACCAACTACCGGCAATGTCAATCCGTCGGATAACTCAAAGTTTAATCTTACGGGATTTGGCTCTAATAATATTACAGGCGGAGGAACAGTGTTGGAAAGTGATACTGCCGCTTATGTTAAAGTCTCAAACGCTCAGGAGTTTGACAAGGCGCTTTATGACTCCAGAAATGGAAAAATTAAGGTGATTGAGATTATGAATGACTTGAATTTGGGTTGTAACGAGATTGATTCAAGTTATACTTATAAGCGAATCACAAGCGAAAAAGTCGTTCAGGCTAAAAACAATGATATTTTGAAAGAAACAGGGGTAAGTAAGGTTAATATTCAAAATATTGACGGGCTTACTATTTTCTCCAAAAATGGAGTTAAAATTAAGCACGCTTGTTTTACGGTTAAAGAGTGCAATAATATAATAATAAGAAATATTGAGTTTGATGAAATTTGGGAATGGGATGAAGGTGGATTAAATTCAAAAGGAGAAACGCAAGACCCCGGGAATTATGATTTAAATGACTGGGATTATATTACCTTTGACAGCGGGACTGCAAACGCTTGGATTGACCATTGTACTTTTAACAAGGCTTATGATGGTATGGTGGATATTAAAAACGCTTCTCATAATATTGTTATTTCCTGGTGTAAATTCCTTGGGGACGATATGAGTGAAAACAGCTGGGTTACTAAACAAATTAATCAGCTTGAGAAAACTTATCAGGAAGACCTTAAAAACGGAACAAAGACACATCCTCTTTATTATCATCTCAGGACTAATCAAAAGTATACTCCTAAGCAGATTATAGCTGTTGAGGCTCCTCAGAAAAAGGCTCATCTTGTTGGCGCGAGCAATACTGAAGCGGATATATCAAAACTTTCGGTGACAATTTATAATTGTTATTATAAAGAAATTCAGGATAGAATACCTCGTTTGAGAGGCGGAAACGCTCATATATTTAATACTGTAATTGACAGCAGCAATATATATAAGTATAAAACAGAGCTGAATCCTACACCGGGCAAGAACAGCAGTAATTTCCACTTTAGTCTTACAAATCAGGCGTTGCTTTCAACTTGCGGAGGCGCTTTAAAAGCTGAAAATATTTATATGATAGATGTTAGCTCACCTA
Organism: uncultured Eubacteriales bacterium; assembly: GCA_949738935.1. Classification (GTDB taxonomy): domain Bacteria; phylum Bacillota; class Clostridia; order Lachnospirales; family CAG-274; genus MGBC114079. The sequence goes on from CATJCJ010000218.1 coordinate 2,418, forward strand.
TGAGTTATGAGCAGGATAATGGGTATGCCGGAAAACTTCTTGCTCAAAATATTAAATATCAGATTCATAAAGATGGAAGTGATACGGGGTATCGAGAGAATCTTGAGAGCGTAAACAGTACTGATACTGATATCAGTAAAGACTCTTATTTTAAAATGAAAAATGAGGGTTCCTCTATGCAGCCGTTTTCCTGGAATGAGGGAGTTTCGGATTATGTTAAAAATGGGGAGCTGACATATAAGTATAATTTGATTGATACAAATTCTCTTTATAGTGATGTTGTTCCTTTTACCGGGGCAGGCGTTATGAGCTGGACGGATGAATGGTTTAAAACGGCTTATTAAGATTACTTATTAAAAATAAATTGATAGCCTGTTCGGAAACTGATAAAAAATTATTAAAAAAAATTCGGAATAATCAAAACGATTATTCCGAATTTTTTTTGTTGTTTAATGTCTTTTATAGTCAAACAACTTAAAAATCGAACAAGTTCGGCAGCCAAAAATCATTTTCGCGGCGTTATCGTCAGTCAGCATAGGCTCCAGCTGTGCTCTCCTTCCGCTGCCTTGCAAAAATAATTTTTAGCTTGCCTCCTTTTGCTCATTTTCAAGTTGTTTGACTATATAGAAATTTCGGAATAGATAGAGAAAAAATATTTTCTATATTTATTCCGAATTGTTTCAGTCTTAAATAGCGTTATGAGTAAAGCTTGCTATAGCACAGGTTGGAATTATTGTGACAGAGCCAAGAGGATTGTAATTTCCTGAACCATAACCGCATCCGCAGCCGCATCCTCTTCTGTTAAATCCGCCATAGCCGCCAAATCCATAATATCCGTTTGAAATTCCATATGGTGTCATGCTATTTGTGCAGCTGCTTCCAAGAGGACAGGATGGAGCCCAGCCAATGCTGCAAAGAAGTTTTACTGTCTTGCAGTCCGCTGAAATTAAAACTCCTGTAAACCCTGAGCCTGAAAGACCTCCGCTTGTTGTAAAAATAGTTACCGTTTGACCGATATATCTGTACATATCTTCTACAATAGAATTGTTGTAATTTTCCATGATAATAACCTCCTTAATTATATTTGAGCTTTATTTATTGTTTTTGGTGTAAGGTTTAATTTTTATGAGAATTATCTTCTCAATACCATACTATGACAAGCGTGAGTATATTGCTACTTATTTTTTATTAGTTTCCGAACAGTTCTATTGAGAGAATATCCAAAGGTCAATCAATATAAATAATTTGAGCATAGTAATTACACATTGAAAGTTACAAAAAAATTGTTTTACTTGCACGGGCCGCAAATTGCTTTGCAATTCGCTTATCGCCCAGCAGTGCTTACGCACTCGTAAAATATTTTTTTGTTATATCTAAAGTGTAATTACTATAAAATCAATAACGTAAGTACAGGCACAATTTATCTTATTAAATATTATATTGGAAGTATAAGGCTGTATAATTATAAACATATTCCGCGATTAGGTTAGAGGCGAGGTGAAAAAATGAGTGTTTTAAGTCTTGATAATGTTCCTTTGAATGTTCCTGTTAAAATTGAATTGATTAAAGCGGATTTTGAAAATAAAAATCGTCTTGAGGAAATTGGTTTTACTAAAAACTGTGAAATAATGCCTGTTCATTTAAGCCCATTGGGTGACCCTACGGCTTATTGTTTGAGAGGTACAGTTATAGCTTTGAGAAAAGAGGATGCTCAAAATGTTATTGTGAGGGGGTATGATAATGGAAGACGGTAGTTATACAATCGCTCTTGTCGGAAATCCCAATACCGGAAAGAGTACTGTTTTTAACGCTCTTACGGGATTGAAACAACATACGGGAAATTGGACAGGAAAAACTGTTGGGAACGCTGTTGGAGTATATGAGTATAAAAACTCTAGATTTGATATTGTTGATTTGCCGGGAATTTATTCAACAAATCCTTCTTCTCCTGATGAGAAAGAAGCGATTGACTTTTTGAGAAATAATAAGACGGATTCAGTTGTTATTGTGGCTGACGCTACTTGTCTTGAAAGAAACTTGATTTTAATTCTTCAAATATGTTCTATATGTGAAAATGTAATTTTATGTGTTAACTTGCTTGATGAGGCTAAAAGAAAAAATATAACGATAGATACTGTAAAACTGTCTCAAGAGTTAAATATTGATGTTGTCGGAACAAATGCCAGAGATAAAAAAGGACTTGAAAAGCTTAAAGATGTTATATATAAAAATGTGATAAAAACTGAGTTTAATTGTAAAAGCTTAAAAAACGGAAGACGAGAAAATAAATACTCATCAAATATTGACCATATAGTTTTTGATGCTGAGAAAATTTATAAAATGGCGGTAAAGACAGATTGTTGTCAAGCTTGCTGTGTTGACAGAAGAATAGATAATATAGTTTTGAGCAAAAGATTTGGTATTCCTTTAATGCTTGCTATGTTGGGGCTGATTTTATGGATTACTATTTTTGGGGCAAATTATCCGTCAGAGATGCTTAGTAGTTTTTTTTCGATTGTTGAGGTGAAATTGACGGAGTTTTTTCAATTTATGAATATTTCAAAATTTTGGTACGGTGTTTTTGTGGAAGGAATCTTTAGAACTCTTTCTTGGATAGTCGCTGTAATGCTTCCTCCTATGGCTATATTTTTTCCTCTGTTTACTTTTCTTGAGGACTTGGGTCTGCTTCCAAGAATAGCTTTTAATCTTGACAGATTTTTTAAAAACGCCAAAACTCACGGAAAACAGGTTTTGACAATGTGTATGGGTCTTGGCTGTAACGCTGCCGGAGTGACTGCCTGCCGGATAATAGATTCTCCAAGGGAAAGGCTAATCGCTATTATAACAAATAATTTTGTCCCTTGTAATGGCAGGTTTCCTGGTATAATAGCTATTTCATCAATTTTTATGGCGGGTACGGGTGTATTCGCGTCTTTGAGGGTGGCTCTTATTGTGCTGGCAGCGATAGTTTTTTCGGTTTTTATAACATTGATTGTTTCAAGAATTTTATCAGCCACTATTTTGAAAGGTTTGCCGTCATCTTTTGTTCTTGAGCTTCCTCCGTATAGAAAACCTCAGATAAAAAAAATAATTGTAAGAAGTTTGGTGGACAGAACTTTGTTTGTGCTTGGCCGGGCTGTGGTTGTTGCGGCTCCGATTGGCGCTGTTATATGGATTATGCAGAATACTTTTATTGATGGAAACAGTGTTTTGTTTTATATGGCGGATTTTCTTGACCCATTCGCGAAAATTATTGGTCTTGATGGTTTTATATTGACTGCTTTTATAATCGGAATGCCGGCAAATGAGATAGTAATTCCTTTGATAATAATGTTTTATATGAGGAATTCGGCTCTTATTCCTTTTGATAATTTGAGTGAGCTTGGGGATTTGCTTATATCTAATGGCTGGACATTAAAAACAGCTGTTTGTTCAATTTTATTTTCATTAAATCATTTTCCTTGCAGTACAACTCTTTTAACTATCAGAAAAGAAACAGGAGGTATGAAATGGCCTGTTGTGACTTTTTTGATTCATACCGCCGTTGGAGTTTTTATTTGTTTCGCGGCTAACATTATATTATAGTGAAAGAACTTAAAAAGAAGTAAAAAAATCTATTTTACTCAAAAGTCTGCAAAGTGCTTCACAATTCGCTTACCGGCTTTTGCCGCAAGCGGACGTAAAATATTTTTTTACCGTTATTCAAGTTCTTTCACTATACCTTAGAACCTGTCTAAAATCTAAAAAAAGCCGGTTAAAATTTCATTTTTTTGGATATTTTAATAGTTTTTAGACAGACTCTTAATATTAGACTTGTTTAGTAAGCTCCATAATAAAGCTTGACAAATCTTTTTCCGCCTGTATTTGCCTGATTTTTTTGAAATACCGCTTCGAGTATTCCCGCAAAAATCAGGCTTCGATTGACAAAAAA
>CATJCJ010000219.1 GCA_949738935.1 uncultured Eubacteriales bacterium
TCAAGAGAGCTTTTTTCATAAATAAGATTTCCTCTCGCGTCATACTTATAGTTTAACTCAGCGTTTCTGTATTTTTCTTTAACTTTTGCACCTGTTAATGCGTATTCGGCAGTCTTTTCCAAATCCCCTGTTTTCTGACTTTTAAGCCTGTTAAGTCCGTCATAACTGTAAGTTATAACATTTCCGTTTCTGTCGGTCTTTTGGGATAAGTTTCCATTAACATCGTACTCATATTTTTCAATACAATGTTCAGGGAAAACGGTTATAGCAGCGTCAGGTGTATATTTGGCTTCATTTGGTACAGTTATTAAATAAGTAAGCCTGTTAAGATTGTCATACTTATAAATAGTTTTGCTTAAAGCGTTTCCTGTAGTCATAGAGGTTTTGTTTCCAACCTTGTCATAAGTATATGTTGTCACATTAGCCTCTTTATTGCCCTGCGCTGTTACTGTCACCGGAAGTCCGATTTCATTATAAGTATATTCTGTAACGCTGTTTCCGGCGTTTCCTCCAACAATGGTTTCTTTCAGAACATTTCCTGTCTTGTCGGTTTCATATTCCTTAATCATATTCTGACCATTGTCTAATGGAATTGTAACAGATTTAAGCATATCTGTAAAGCCTTTATAAGTGTATTGAGTGAAATAGTTTCCAGCTATTCCTTTTGGAGTGTATTCTTTTACAAGTCTTCCAAGTCCGTCATATTCTTTTTTGCTTGTCACTCCAGTGCTGTCAGTTTGACTAAGAACATTTCCCGCGTGGTCGTATTCATAGGTTATATAATATCCGGCATAGGGACTTTCTTTAATCATATTTCCTAAAGCGTCATATTCATATGATTTTTTTACTCCGCCGCATTCCTGGCTTATAGTATTTCCATTATAGTCTGTTACTGTTTTTGTTGTTATACTTTGTGTGTTTGTTCCGTCGCCTTTTACAACACTCGTTACAACATTTCCTGTAGCATTTTTCCCGCTTGGCAGATTTTTTGTATACTGGGATACATTTTCCATACCATATGACATTGTTTCGTTATATATCTCTTTTCCGTTTTCTAAAGTGATTTTTGAAACAGGTCTGCACGCTGAGTCATAAGTATATGATGTTACGGTTTTATTATCGGGCGATGTTTCTTTTATAAGACAGAAGTTTTCATAGTCATACTCACATTTTTTCAAAAGTGAATTTCCCGCTTTGACTTCCTCAAGATTTCCGAAACAGTCATAATCATAAGTTACGATATTTCCATTTTCGTCCGTTAATGTTATTTTATTGGCGGCATAGTCAAAAACACTGCTTTTAGCGCTGCCCTGAGGATTGGTAACTTTAGTTAAATTTCCACGCCAGTCATATTCATACTGTGTTTTGCGGCCTTCGCCGTCAGTCATACTTGTTACATTTCCCATTATATCGTAAGTATATTTTGTTTCTATATACTCTCCGTTTGGCAGTTCTGTTTTTACCAAAGTCGGTGAAGTTGTTCCGCTGTAAGTATATGTTGTTGTCAGTCCTTTTGTATTATTGCTGACATAATCAACTTTTTTGGATATTCTTCCATCAGTATTATACGAATAGTCTGTTTTGCTTTTGAATATTAATGAACCGTTCTTTTCCTTGTAAGTTTCTTTTGATGTAAGATATTTTTCATCACTGCTATAATAATTCTTTACAACAATTTTTGAGTTATCACTTATTTTGAAAGTTTCAGCGTTCGGTTTTCCGTACTTTGTAAATCTTTTTGTGGTAGACGAAATATAAGAAGGGTTAGCAGAATATTCTGTTTCTTCAGGATAACTTTTTGATGAAATCAGAAGTTTAGTTTCAGACTGATAATTATAATTATCCTCGTGATAATAAATAGGTTTCTTTTTATCTATTTTAAATTCGACTCTCATATTATCGTCAACATTCGCGACAGCCGTACCTTTCTGTGTCGTCACTTTTTCCGGAATATCACTGTATATATCCTCATATCCGGCAGTTTTAAAAGCATATCTTTCATTGTACAAAAAGTAATACGGTTTTTCTCTGTATACTTGTCTTGGCGTCGGACAGGTATATTCTTTTGTCTCTATTGTTTTTGTGTTATCGCTGTCTATATATACAAAATATTCAGCTGTTTTTTGTCCCCGGGGATTGAAATCCATTTCTGTATACGCGTTTGGATTTCTGCTTGTTTTTACTCTTCTGAAAAATCTTCTGCCGCTTTGTGAACCGCTGTAATCCAACGTACTGTAAGTTTCCCAATAGTAATTTTTGCTGTCTTTATAATATGATATTTTAGATATTCTTTCCGAACAGCCAAGTCCGTAAGGCGCCACTTTATAATCATATAAAGTTTCATCATCATCTTTTTGTCTTTCCTGTTGATTAAAGTATTCGTCATTTTCATATTCATATGTTATATACATATTTGTCGGCATTGTAACTTTAACTAATAACGCACTTGAGTAAACTTCTTCTTTAAGATCATAATTAAACCTTTCGTCCTTGTTGCTATTGTTTACTTCTGTTCCTTTTATCTGTTCATAATGACATTCAATACATCCCGATGTTTTTTTCATATCAAAAACTGTTGTTAATGATTTGCCGTTTTTGCTCTCGGTTTTTGTTACGCGATAATTTCCTGATGATATGTTTGGATTAGAATTTGTATATGAAATAACTTTTCCGTCAGGGAGAATTATTTGCTTTATCTCACTATAAGAGCCATCTGTAAAAGTAACTTTTACTTCACGATTTAAAGTATCTTTTATTATCAGAGAACCGCTGCCATTGTAATCAAAAGTTATTTGATTTCCAAGAAAATCTTCTCTGAATAATAAAAGTCCTTTTTCATTGAAATAATCTTTTTTTCCATCTTGATACAATACCGTATATTTTGAGTTTCTTCCTCCGGCGTGGTCTTTATCGTATACGACTTTCGCCTCCTGCGCCCATTTAACATCGCTGTAAGCGTAATCATCAAGATAAAAATAGCCTGTATTGCCGTTTTCACTGTATATTGATTCCATTGACGCTTTAAATTCCCGTCCATCGTCAAGCATTATGTAGCCTGGAGATTTATCGTCTTTATCCAATGACGGCACTTTGCCAATATCATAGAAACATCCGCTTGTCATTCTTGGGATATTTAACGTCCAGCCTCCCATTTCTATAGCGTCATTACCATTTATAACAGTCATATACATTTTTCTTCTTGAATTGTATTCATAAAATAAGTTTAAATCAAGACCATTAAGACCCTCAAGATTTATTATATCATCATGATAGGACACCGTTCCGGAGAGTACATCGACATTTTCAAACATACCCGGCACATAATCACAAGGAGCCTTTTGCGGCAGCGACTCATTATCATCGGCTAACGATGACGCTAAACTTATACCGAGTTCTTCCTCAGCCTGATTTATTTTTTCCTCCGCTTCTTCAGGAGTAATATTTTCCTCGTTTACCGCCGTATCAAGAAGGTTAGCGTCAAGCTGATATTTTTCTGATATAGCTTTGACTTTTTCATTAACAGCTTTATCTTCCGGCTCATTTTTTTCGCTTAAATTTTCATTTTTATTTTGGGGTTCGTCACTTTCCTTGTTTTCTTTTTCAGTATCGTTACTTAAATTTTCGGAATCCTCACTTGAATATATTTTTTCAATAGTTCCGGCTACTTCATTTAAAGTATTTAATACATTTATTTCTTCTTTAACTTCATTATTTTTTTCGCTTGATGTATCATTTTCATTTGAAATATTATTTGCGGCACTGATTTTATTTTCATTTGATGTTTCTTTTGAAGAATCAGATGTGTTAGCATTTTCATTTGTATTTTCATTTGTATTTTCGTCTACAAAATCTTTCAAATCACGATTAAAAGCGTACGCTATAGGATAAGCCTCAACAACTTCCTCGCTGCCGCAGCCGTCTACTATAGCGTCTACGATTTCTTCTTTTACTTTTTCATTATTTAAAAGTTCAAGGTTGTCATCTTTTAATTCCGAAAATTCAAAGGATTCTTTGAGAGCCTTTTTTTCACTTTGATATGAAACTGACATATTTATAGCTTCACTTATATCTATATCCAATCTTTGCATTATCAACGCTAAAGGTATGGAATCTTTTACAGAAAAACCCTTTGCCGCACATTCGTCCATTGTGTCTTTTCTAACGTGATAATAAGCTTTCAAAGCTGCTTGCTCACTTTTATTAAGTTTCCTGTAGTCCCTATCAGTGAGGGCTGAAATCTCATCAGGAACGTCACTTAAATCAATCTCAAATTTTTCAATTTCCTCAAAAGGCAGAAGCTGTTCTGTTTCTGATGTTACTTCTGTTGATTCTTCTTCATTTCCTACAGTTGATTCTTCTGTATTTTCCTCAGCAGAATTTTCTGAGTTTTTGTTATTTTCTATAGAAGAAGATTCGGAAACTATATCTTCTGAATTATCGGAATTGGTTTTATCCAAATCATTTTTTATTTCAGTTTCAGTCGATCCTTCCGATTGTTCCGGTTCTTCCGGCTTATCACCGTTTAGAATCTCGTCTGCCGGTTCCGATTCTTCCGACTTATTATCGTTTAGACTTTCGTTCGATTCTTCTGATTTATCATCAGCAAAAGGCTCATCCGCTGTTTTTTCGTTGACGGCTTCATCAGCTTCAAGAGCCGGTTCTTCTGAAATATTGTTATCAGCTTCATTTAATTCATTTATCGTTTCTGAATCGGCAAAAATAATTTCAAAGTTTCCGGTTACATTTTGTGCGAAAATTGCCAGTAAGACAATTATTGATGTAATGTTTTTAAATTTTTTCATTGAACATTCTCCTTTCCTAAAGTATGTTGTATAGATATTGTAATATTAAAGAGAGATATTATAAAAGATAAACCTCTTATTTTATATATCCTGCTTTTCCGCCGAATGATATAGAAGTCTGACCTGTTTTTAACGCTTTAAAAGTTACAGATGAAAGTATTCCCGACCAATTTTTTCCTATAGAATTTACTTTGAACCGTAAAGTTCCGTTACTATTTGAAAGTATTTGTATATCCTCGGAATATTTTATATTTGAGTATGAATTAAATTTTGTTTTTTCTCCCAAACCTATCTCCGCTAATTGTAAAACATCAGGCGCATATTTAACTTCATATGTATAATCAGATTTGCTGATTATATTTGTAACAGTCAAATATAAGGTATAATCTTTTCCGGCGGTTACTCCATAAGAAGCGCTTGCGCTGTCTTCCTTTAAAATAACCTCCGAATTTAAAATATTTTCAAGAGCATTTAAGTCATTTGAATTTATTAAACCATCCTTATTTACATCAGCCTGTCCTTTTTGAGTTTCTGTTAAAGTAACAGTTCCGTCAATATATCCTTGTAATAATGAAACATCGTCTTGAGTTATTTTACCGTCTAAACTTAAATCTCCGTTTATCTCATTAAGTTCTATACAGTAAATATTTGCGCTTCCGGACTCATCGCTGCTATAAATATAATAGGTATCCGGAGTCAGAAGATTAACCTCATCTTTTTTTATCGCCTCTGATGAAAGAGGTATCTGATTGATAATTTTTCCTCTTTTTGTTACTAACATTGTGGGATTGTTTGCCGTTGTTGACCCTGCTATTGAATAAATGGTCATTTTGCAAGGTTTATCAATATCCAATTTAAGCGCTCTGTATCGGGGAACATAATTATCCGCCTGTGCGTCTCCGCCGGTTTTTATACATTTTGAAAAACTTTTATTACCGTATTTTTTATTACTGCCCGCAACACTTACCTTATTTTTATTTGTGCTGTCAACTTGAAGTATATGAAGCCCGTCGTATCCATATATTTCTCCTAAAGGCATATCGCTTACATTCCATACTTTGTTTGAATAAGGAAATTTTATTTGCTTTAAAGTATTCGCTAAGCTATATAAGTCACTTTCATTGACTTCGTTATCTGAATTTACATCCGCAAGTGTCAGCTGACTCGCGCTTAACTGCTTTGTTCCGGCTAAATACTGCTGAAGTATAGATAAATCGGAATATGTTAACTTTCCATCTTCGTCTAAATCTCCTTTTAACGAACTATCGGCAAGAACGCTGATCTCGTTTGCGGAAATATTTGAGTTTGAATCGGCTAACACATTAAAGTTCATCATAAAAAGTGCAGATGAAAAAGTAAATAACCGCAAAACTGTTTTTCTAATAGTGTTTTTTAACATTTAAACTGCTCCTTTCTTCGTTAAAAAATTTAACAAAATTTTTTTTAAGTATTTTTTGTATAAAGCCTGTCTAAAAAATTTTAGACAAATTCCGAAAAAATAGCTTATATACAAAAATTTTTATTAAATTTAAATAACACCTCCTTATATTTTACAACTATAACGATATAGAAAAA
>CATJCJ010000220.1 GCA_949738935.1 uncultured Eubacteriales bacterium
AAAAAAATTATTTTACTTGCACGGGCTGCAAATTGCTTTGCAATTCGCTTACCGCCCAGCAGTGCTTACGCACTCGTAAAATATTTTTTTGTTATATCTCAAATGGAATTACTATAATTGAGGGGTTCCAAAAAAATTGGCTTTTTTGAGAAATCTTAAATTTTCGCGGCAAAAACGATAGTTTTTGCTTTTAAAGTTTTCGGTCAAGCCTTTTTCAAAAGGCTTGCGGGTACGGGCAGAGCCCGTAGTTTTCTCTATTTTAAAAAAGGAGGTACATATATGTACAAAATAGTAAGTAAAAAGATGCTTACGGATAATATATTTCTTATGGAGATTGAGGCGCCGAGAGTCGCAAAGTCGGCTCTTCCGGGTCAGTTTGTTATTGTGAAAAACTCTGAGCACGGAGAAAGAATTCCTTTGACTGTCGCTGATTATGACAGGGATAAAGGTATGGTTACTATTGTTGTTCAGGCTGTTGGAAAAAGTACTCTTGAACTTATGGAATATAATGAGGGTGATTGTGTCTGTGATTTTGTCGGACCTTTGGGCAGACCAAGCGACCTTGTTGATGAGAGTGTTGATGAGCTTAAAAAGAAAAATATTATATTTGTCGCCGGTGGTGTTGGTGCCGCCCCTGTTTATCCTCAGGTTAAATGGCTTCACGAAAAAGGTGTTTTGGCTGATGTTATTGTCGGAAGCCGTACTAAGGATTTGCTGATTATGGAAGAGGAAATGAAAAGTGTGGCGGGAAACCTTTATATTTCCACGGATGACGGAAGCTATGGCTTTAATGGACGTGTTACGGATTGCCTTAAGGACCTTGTTGAGAATAAAGGCAAAAAGTATGACCACGCCGTTGTTATTGGACCTATGATTATGATGAAATTTACCGCCGCTGTTACAAAGGAACTTAATATACCTACTGTTGTGAGCCTTAATCCTATTATGGTTGACGGTACGGGTATGTGCGGCGCTTGCCGTGTTACGGTTGGCGATGAGGTTAAATTCGCTTGTGTTGACGGCCCTGAGTTTGACGGACATCTTATTAACTATGATGAGGCTATGAGAAGACAGGCTATGTATAAGACTGAAGAGGGCAGAGCTAAACTTAAATTTGAGGAAGGAGATACTCACAGTCATGGAGGCTGTGGTTGCGGAGGTGATAAATAATGAGTGATGTTTTGAAAAGAGTTCCTGTCAGAGAACAAGATGCTAAAGTCAGAGCGGCTAATTTTGAGGAAGTTTGTCTTGGTTATAATGAGAATGAGGCTGTTGAGGAGGCTAATAGATGTATTGGCTGTAAAAACGCTAAGTGTATTACGGGATGTCCTGTTTCGATTGATATTCCCGGATTTATCGCTAAAGTTAAGGAGGGGGATTTTAAAAGCGCCGCTGAGGTTATCGCTAAATACAGCGCTTTGCCGGCTGTCTGCGGTCGTGTTTGTCCTCAGGAAAATCAGTGTGAGGGTGTTTGTATAAGAGGTATTAAAGGTGACCCTGTTTCTATTGGAAAGCTTGAAAGATTTGTAGCTGATTGGTCAAGAGAAAATAATATTGACCTTAGTCAGACAGAGGCTAAAAACGGAAAAAAAGTCGCTGTGATTGGCGCGGGACCCGCTGGTCTTACCTGCGCCGGGGATTTGGCTAAAAAAGGATATGATGTTACTGTTTTTGAGGCTCTTCATAGACCGGGCGGTGTTTTGGAATATGGTATTCCTGAATTTAGACTTCCAAAAGAAAAGGTTGTTAAAACTGAGGTCGAGAATATTAAAAAATTGGGAGTTAAAATTGAGACAAATGTAATTGTGGGAAGAACGGTTACTATTGACCAATTATTTGATGATGAGAAGTTTGACGCTGTATTTATTGGCTCGGGCGCCGGTCTTCCTAAATTTATGGGAATACCCGGGGAAAACGCTAACGGTGTTCTTTCAGCTAATGAGTTCCTTACTCGAGTTAATCTTATGAAAGCGTATGACGATGAATATGATACTCCCGTAAAAATAGGTAAAAAAGTCGCTGTGGTTGGCGGGGGAAATGTCGCTATGGATGCCGCCAGAACGGCTTTGAGACTGGGTTCTGAAAGTCACATTGTTTACAGACGGGGAACAGAACAGCTTCCGGCAAGAGTTGAGGAAGTGCACCACGCTATTGAGGAGGGTGTTATATTTGATACTCTCACGAATCCAACAGAGATACTTGTTGATGAAAATGGCTGGGTTAAAGGGATGAAGTGTGTTAAAATGGAACTTGGAGAACCTGATGAGTCAGGAAGAAGAAGTCCCGTTGTAATTCAAGGCTCAGAGTTTACTATTGATGTTGATACGGTTATTATGAGTCTTGGTACTTCTCCAAATCCTTTGATTTCATCAACAACTAAGGGACTTGACGTAAATAAAAAAAGATGTATTGTGGCTGAGGAGGAGACAGGTCTTACATCAAGGGAGGCTGTTTATGCCGGAGGTGACGCTGTTACAGGCGCGGCGACGGTTATTCTCGCTATGGGAGCGGGGAAAAAGGCCGCTAAGGCTATTGATGAATATTTAAAAGCTTAATTTTGGGGCTGACTTAAAGCGATACCGATAATTAATTTATTGGTATCGCTCTGATTTTTTATTTTGATATAGAAAGGAATATTAATCATTATGAATTTAACCTCAAATAACATTATAAATAAAATTACAAAATATATGATTGCGTTTATAGGTTCAATTTTGGTATGTATTTACATAAATTGGCGGGGGGGTACAAGATGAGAGTATAAATATTGCTGGTTATACTATATTAGGATTTGTATTATATTTGTTTATTTTAGTACTTATTAATAAGTATCTTTTGCTAAAAGAAAGAAATAAGCGTTATTGTTATAATATAAGTTTATTGTTTTCGGCTGTGTTTATAATTGGAGCCTCTTTGACTTATCGAGGTTATGCCGTTGAGAATTTTGGAGAATTGATAGTTTTAGTTTTTTGTTCTTTTATTCTCGCTTTTCCGATTGCCGGAGGGTTTGGAACAATAGCCGGCTATTTGTATAACTATAATTTAAATTGTAAATCATTAAAAACGAATATGTCAGATAAAAAATTTTTTCTTATTTCTCTGGCTGTTATTTTATTATGCTGGTTTCCTGTATTTCTCGCTTTTTTTCCATCTGTTTTCACATATGACTGTGACGCTCAATTAATGTATTACTTTGGTGATAATATGAATAATCATCATCCAATTATACATACTTTAATGCTTGCCTTTTTCTATAATGTTGGAGATTGGATTTTTTCCTCACCGAATATCGGTATTATGTTTTATACAGTTACTCAAGCGTTTATTATGGCGCTTATATTTGCTTATGTAATTACATATATGTATAGAAAAAAGGTACCTTCTTTTATATTGATTTTATCAATGATTTTTTACGCTGTTATTCCAATTAACTCAATATTGGTTTTGAGTGCCACAAAAGATATAATTTTTTCAGGATTGGTTCTTTTAATAACTGTTTTATGGTTTGACTTTAAAGATAAAGATGTTAGTAAAGCGAAAACTGCTGTTTATGGACTTTTATGGATTGTTATGATTTTATTTAGAAATAACGCTGTATACGCTCTTGTGATTACGGCTGTAGTTTTTCTTGTTTTAAAAATAGATATTGTTCTAAAAAAGAAAGCTGTTATTTTTTTCGGCTGTGTGTTTGTCGGATATTTTATTGCCAACACTATTTTAATGAGTGTCACTGACGCTGGCGAGATAAGATTTGTTCACTCGTGCAGTGTGCCTTTGCAGCAAATCGCCAGAGTTATGTCCCTTAAGTCTGATGAAATATCTCAAGAGCAAAAAGATGATTTATTTGAGTATGTACCGGAAAATGTTGGAGATAAATATATTGGTGTTTGGGCGGACCCTATAAAAAATATAGCTCATAACTCAAATATGGATGAGGATAAGTTTGGCTTTTTTTCTGAGTGGTTTAAGCTTGGACTTCAGTATCCGGGAATATATATTGATGCTTTTTTTGATTTAAATCGTGGAAATATATTTATTGATGATGTCTCTCATTCTAAAATTTATATGGATTCTCCGCGAGACACTAGAATAGGTTATTTGATGACTAAGTTTAGACCTTATGGAGAGACTGAGGAAAACAGTCTTTTTGAGGACCTCAGAGATGAGATGATATATTACTTTTCTGATAATCATTATCAGGAAATCCCCGTTGTCTCAATTATATTCAGTCCGGCTCTTTATATATGGTTATGTTTTATATATTGTGCTGTTATGTTTTATATAAAGAAACGCTGTTTGATACTTCCGGTTATTTTTAGTTGGGCATATTTTTTTACGGTAACACTTGGGCCGGTTTGTTTGGTTAGATATGTATACTTTATTATCATTTGTGTACCTTTATTGGCGGCGATTTTGTTTAAAGAGTTACAAAATAATAATTAATTCTGAAGTGTATCTGAAAACTAAAATACGCACAAAAAATCACAAAAAATAAAATAAACTTGAGGCGTGTTCATTTTATTTTTTATAGAAAATGAAACGAAATTAAGGGAAACACTGTACAAAAAAAGGTAATAGACCTGTTTAGTAACCTCCATAATAAAGCTTGACAAATCTTTTTCCGCCAGTCTTTGCCTGATTTTTTTGAAATACCGCTTCGAGTATTCCCGCAAAAATCAGGCTTCGGCTGACAAAAAAATCTTTTGTCAATCGTTATCATTTAGGTTACTAAA
>CATJCJ010000221.1 GCA_949738935.1 uncultured Eubacteriales bacterium
ACGCCATTAAAACTGCTTTTTCTAAAATAACATCATCTGATTGTATTGGGTGGTTTTCTGCTGTTGGCTTGAGGCAATAATTTGTTGGATTGCTATAGTAAGTCCTCAATTTGATTTTTTGTTAAAAGATTTGTTTCTTTCATAATAAGCAGACCTCACTTTTCTATATACTATGCTGAAAAGCGACTGCGCTTTGTTTAAATTATAAATAGCAGCATCTATATGGTCTAATGAAGTGTTATTAAAATTCTCCATTGCCTGATTATAGTCATTAATTGCCGATTTATACTCTATCGCTAACTTTTCTGATACCATATAAGCACACTCCTTTAACTTTTTCTTTAAGCGAGTTAATTATAATGACTTAATATTTGCTTTGTCAAATTGGGCAAAATATCTCTTAATGACCTGTTATATCCAAAAAGGCTAAATAATTCAAGATGTTCTCCGCACCTTCTAAAGAAATATAAAGGTTCAGATGAAATACTTGAAGTACCTCTTTTCAATATGCCCCCGTCAAAAGTTCCTTTGTTTTCTGCATATGTAATTTCATAGATAAACCTGTCACTATCCTTAAATTCAAAATCTTTACCTAATTTCATAACACACCTCTAGTCCACTGATTTATAAGTATTTTCATCTTCCTCTATATCAATACTATTTTCAGAATAAATCTCCCCAAAATCCATTGTGTTAAAATCCCAATTAAATATAACTTTACCAAGACCTCCCTCACGCTGCTTGCGAATAACAAGACCTAACTCATTATCACTTAACATAACTTCGTCCCTATAAAGAGCATAAACATCATCGCTATCTTGACCTATCGCTTGGGTATACATAACGGTACCAAGACTTGGACCAGTCTTTTTATTGGACTTTTTATCTGCCTGTGTGTTTATTATGATAGGCTTGTTAATTCTTTTTGCCAGCTTTTTTAAATCTCTTGTGATATGAGCAACTCTTAACCAATCATCTCTTGCTTGCTGGTCATCTTCCATAAGATACACACCGTCTATTAAAACAACATCAGGCTTATGTTTCTCTATTTCCGCGGCAACTCCAACAGGACTTGTTGCGGTAAAAAGTATTATGCTTTCCAACTCAGGCAAAGTATTATCCAAAAAATCAAAAAAAGCGGATTCAATTTTAGGTGTTAGTCTGCCTGATTTAAAATCATTATATCTAAAAGACTTACCGCTTGTTAAAGCAAGTAAAAAAGCGTCAAATCTATCCTGCATTAACTCATTAGACATTTCAGTAACACCTAATGCTACTTTTACACCTTGCAAAGCCAAGTTACACGCAAGAATAACAAGAAAAAAAGTTTTTCCTATTCCTGTATTAGCGACTATTGTTGTAAGAGTTCCGTCTTTTATACCTTTAGTAAGATAATCAAGATGATTAAAACCTGTTGAATAACCTAACATACCTCCTGACTTCTTTTTTCTTAAATAAGCGTCTTTTCTTGCTTCACCATCTTTTGTTATATCAATATCAGAAGTTTTAACAACCTCATTTTCAATAAAAGTTATTTTCTTTTTTAAAAGAGCGTATGCCTTTTCAGTATCTAAATCTTGTAATAAATCGCCAACTTCGTCAAGAGTATCGACAATGGTGTTGTGTTTAACTTTTTTTCTTAATTCAGTACACCAAAATTGTAAACTTTCTTCTGTCCCAACAATATTATTTTCAGTATACTTCTCCAGCTTATAATATGGAAACCGTCTTTCAAAGACCCTAACACTCGGTATCTCACCAGTTTCTTTTTGATGATTTAAAATAAAATCGAAAGCAAGTTTATTGTCTCCTGAAAAAAAATTCCTCTTAATCTGCATATCTTTAACTAAAAGTGTGTCCTTTGTTTCAAGATATTTTGAAATAAACCCTACTTCAATATCATAATGTTTTTTAATTGCCATTATCTCTTAACTCCTATCTTTATATGATGATTTAGTTCTTTAAAGGATATAGCATATTTATTGTTAATAAGGCTTCTCCTTTCAGCATTATCATCAACATATAGTGAAATATAACCAACAAGCAGTCTCTGTGATATTTGAGAGAGCTTATTAATTAGTATTATCTCGTTAAAAGGTAAATTATCAACTAATTTTTTAAACCGAATATCCTTGTAACTTTTCTCTTCAACAACAAGTCCTACATTATATTCTGTATTTTTATAAATGTATTCCATAGCCGCAAGAATAGTTTTGTTAATCTCAATACGTCTATATTTACCTTTAAAGAAATTGAGGACTTTATCTTTTAAAGTTTTATCCTTATAATTTATGAGAAAGTCCTCACATCTAAAAGCAATACAATAACCGTATTCATTACTTATATTGCCGTGTAACAATTACCTCAGTCCTTTATATATTTAAGTCTTTCAGGGTCATAAACCACCCTTATAACGCCTCCTATTGTTCCATCTTTTTTTAATATCCGTAACCTATAATGGTAATTCATATAAGCGATATTACCCATTTCCGCTGTGTCCATAAATAACTGACCTGTGATATTTTCACTGCCTTCGCTTCTGGAATAAGAATAAATGGCTCCCTCTTTAAGATTAGGATTTTTCGCTCTGTAATAAGCCTGTCTTACATCAACTAACTGTGATTTAAGACTTTTTATTTCCATATTAGTAAAAGATTTTACCTTTTTAAGCATTCTCATTATTTAACCTCTCTTTAAAAGATTTTATTCTGTAATCGTCAGTTTCCATTTTAATTGGAGTCATATTACCTTTTATCAGTGACATAATACTTGCTCCATAATTTTCAGCAATTAAATCAGGAGTTAAATTAGTGCATATTATTGTGACAAGACCATTATCTTCTCTGTATCTCAGTAACTCCTCTAATATGGGTACAGATATTGAGCTGTCAATTTCTTTTCCAATTTCCTCAAGAACCAAAAACTCAACATTTTTATAAATAGAAGCCTTATGTTTCAAATCTTCTTTTTCAGCATTATAGGTATTCCACACACTTGTACATAAAGATACATAATCAGCAAAAGTTACACGTCTCCCTGAATATCTGTTTCTGTATGCTTCTTTTAATATTAAAGAGGATAACATAGTCTTGCCTGTTCCATTAGCTCCATAAAAGAAAATACCTTCACAAGTTTTAAACCGTTCAGGAATATGGAGAATATAAGATTTAATATAACCAACAACTTCTTTAAGATATTCGCTGTTAAAAGTGTTAAAGTCCCTTATTTTAACTTTATGAAATTTTCGAGGGATACCCATAATCAGTAAGCTGTTAAAATTAATTATGCTTCTTAAAGGTCTTTTCATCACCAATCGCCTACTTTCTTTTTATCAGTTTTTTCAGACGAAGACCATTCACGTTTTTTTAATTGCTGTATCCTTTTTATTTGTGTATTTCCCTTTGAAGAATATTCACCTTTTATATAGCGCTGACTATCAGGGTATATAGTATTACACCAATTACTTACAAGAATACCAGGACTTATCTTGCTTTTATCTAAATAATCCTGGTCTGAATTATAAAGAAAATCTATCATATTCCAAATTTCTCTTGAGGAATACCTGTCACAAAGAATTTTCATCATATGAAGGTCTTTCGGCACATTAGCGATAACATATTTATAACCTCTTTCTCCTGCTGTTTCTCTGATAAGATAAAGTAATTCCAAAGGAGTAAATGTGTCAATAGTTTCTTCAATATGTGCATATTTTTCAAGGAACATCTCATATTTATTTCTTTTTAAACTATTTTTTTTAATAGGTTTATTATCCTTTGGAGTCAGCATTTTAGAATTTAAAGTAAACTGAATACCTTGTGCCTCATTATACTTACCTAAAATAGCTTTTACATCTAATTTACTTGTATCAAGTTTCAAAACAAAACCCCCTTTTTTTAATATGCTATAAATTATATATTTTATATAGCGTATTTTAAATGTTCCGTCAAATTATATTTATGTATACTCAGCCACCATTTCCTCTAAAACCTCATCAATAATATCGCTAATTTCTGAATAACCATCTTTAGGCTCTACTCCTTTGGCAAGCTGTGTGCTAAACCAAACGTCAATTCTCAAACTCTCAAAGTTATCCATATTCTTAGTGATACCTTTATTAAGTCCTATAACCGCTGACGAATGTGGATTAATTTTTTCTGATACAGAAACGGGATTCCCCTCTTTAATAATTTTCTGTTCTTTAGAGTTACCTTTTGTAACGTAAGCATTTCCTTTAATTGCTTTTTTTATCAGGTCTTTTGGTTTTCCTATTACAATCTTTTTTCTCATCACCTGTATAACCTCCGTATTCAATATATTGGGCTTCAAGTTTTTTAAGTTCCTTACTAACATATCTTTTAAATCTTAAAAGAGAATTTCGCCCCTGACCTAATTTTGATTTTTCGGCACAAATACGTATAACATCTATCTGCTCTTGTGTATAAATTCTGCGTCCTCTGCTGTCCCTGAAACAGGTAGGAGGCAATATTCCTGAAAGTTCCCACTTTCTTACCGCATCAGGTGTTCGTCCAACCTCATAACATAATTCGCCAATAGTATAAACTTCAATAGTATTACCATTTGGAAAATTAAATATTTTAGAATTGTTATTTCTCATTTAAACACCTTCTATCAAGTTCCATTAATGTCATTATTGCGTAATTGGCAAGGTCTTTGAGAGTATCTTCTATAGTTTCATCACCACAATCATACCCTTTTTTAACAAGTGTTTTAATTCTTTCCAGCTTATCGCTAAGGCGAATAACAGGGCATAAAAGACCATACTCAATAAACTGCTTATGGAAACTACCACCATAACATTCATTTTTTTCTAAATAGAGATTGCAAAGCTGTTCTGTAACATCTCTAAAAACCACTCCAACCTTTAATTCAGTTGACTTATCTTCTATAACATCAATCAAAATTATCATCTCCTTAAAGTAGATTGCTCAATTTCAGGCATTTCCTCTTTTTTAGTTAAAGATATTGCATAATTCATTTCCGTAGTAGCAAAGCCTTTTAAAGTTTCTTCTTCAATCTCACCACTTGCGACGAGATTATTAAGAACATCTTCATTAATGACATAATTAACTTCTTTTTTATAGGCTTCTGAATACCCTGCTTTTTTAAGATATTCTATAAGTCCTTTAGTATCAATAGTAATTTTAGGTCTGGCTAATGCTCCAAAAGTAAAATTATCATTAGAACAATAATAACTTCCCTTACTGTCTTTTTCTCCATTTTTATAAGAATAGTCCTTAATAATATCCGCAAGCTGTTTAAGTCTATCATCAATAATTCCTTTTTTCTCTCTAAGTTCAGCATATTCAGCGACAAGATTTCCAATATCTATAACTTTTTTAGCTGTCTTAGATTTAAGTTTAAATGCCATTTTAAAAAACTCCTTTCATAATTTTAATAATAGGTAAAGTTATCATATAAAAAATAGCATAGAAAAAAATAAATTGTCAAATGACAACCTTTTAAGTAACCAATTTAGTTCCTTATATAAGTAATTAACCTTTGAATGTTCTACCTTACTTAGTGTCCTTAATTGCAAAACCTAATTTTTGATATCTGGCAAGCCTTGTTGCGAAATGACTTCTCAAAATTACTACTCTCGGAAAATTGTAATCGTATATCCTTGCAACTTTTCTCTTGCCCTCTTTCACACGTCTTATTCGACCCGCCGCTTGCTCAACAGTCTTTCCATTATTAACAGAAGATATTAAAAATTCTGTGTCCCACGCTTTAACATTAGTTCCTTCTGTACCCTTCGCATAAGTAGCCAAAGTTATTTTTATTCCCCCGTTTTCGGCATTTTCAATAACTTGTTCTGATGATAAATCGCCGTCTCCATAAAACTTTTGGACTTTATCCTTTTCTAATAACTTTGTCAATTCCCTGTAATATAAGTCAATATGTTTCTTTTGGGTAAAAAAGCAAACAATATTACTACCTCTAATAAACTCTTTATAAATATCTTCAATAATATTATTGATAACAAATTCATCTGTCAAAACAACGTCCTCTATAACTTGATTTGAAATTTTAGGGCGATATTTATAGGGAACAGATGTATAAGTATGTTCACCTTTAGAGAGTGAAAAAGGATTTTTCCATTTATCTATATCATCAACTAAAGAGTATCTATGTGTTTTAATATTGATAAGTTCCAAAACAGGTTCAACATATATATTCAGTGATTTAGATATAACCTCAACAGGAAGTATATCTTCATCTTCTTCATTCTTTTTTATCTCATATTTATATGCAACCCCGCCAAAATGGAGGTTTAATAAGTGACTAAGACCGTCTGACCTTTCTGGAGTTGCGGTAAGCCCTAAACGGTATTTAGGTTTTAACCTCATCAAAAAATCATACGAAGATGCTGGACAATGGTGAGCCTCGTCAACAATAACCAT
>CATJCJ010000222.1 GCA_949738935.1 uncultured Eubacteriales bacterium
CGCATACGCCGATAAATTAGCCACGGTATACAACGGTATTGATTTAAGTAAAATAGAAGATGACGGCGTAAGAGAAAAAATCAAGGAAATAATGGAAACCTCAGACGACATTGTCGCCGAGCATAGATTTAAGTTAAACTTAACAATAAATGACGGAAAATTAAAATCAGACCTTGACGATGCGGTGAGTAACTTAGGCGGAATAGATAACATATCATCAGAGGATATACTTAATTTTGATAAAATGGGAATAGATGATTCTAACAAAATAAAAGCCTATAATAACTTACAAGATTACGCCGATGAGCTTGAAATGTCCATGGAACAGTTAGTATCCAATATGGAAAAAACCGGGATAGTAAATTCAAAAATTTTCAATGATTTAGCCAGCAATCCCAACTTATCTAAATATAAAGATAAACTAAAAACATTAACAAAAGAACAGTTAGAGTTTCTATCATTACAAAAGTCAAGCAATGGAGATTGGAAATCAGGCTGGATTGACTCAATAAAAGACTTTCCAACTCTTTTAAAGAAAATCAAAACGGAAATGTCTAAAATCAAAAAAGAAGCTGAAACTCCCCTATCCTTTATTGACTCAATGAAAGAATTAGGCGATTTCACAGATGCTTTGTCAAAACTTGATAAAATATACGCTGATGTATACGATAAAGAGGGTTTTGATTTCAGTAGTCTTACAAACGAGGATTTCATAGAAACATTTGGAAAATACAATGATGAGTATGAAAATCTTGTAAATACAATATCAAACTCACCTGATGATATTAATGCCTGTCAGTCAGCGTTTAACAATCTTGTAACTGCCTGGCTTAACGGAGAAAATGTATTAAAAAATCTTACTGAGGAAAATAAAGAAGCCACCATAGCCTATTTAAACCAAAACGGTATAGCAAACGCCTCAGCCATTGTGACAAACAGATTGGCTGCAGAAAAATTATGGGCAGCTAATCAAACAAATATTCTTGCGGACGCTGAAAATATTCTTGCGGCTGAAGATAACAACGCCGCGATAGCCGCTAACAATAACACAATGGAATTGCTTAATCAATCCGGCGCCACAGCTGAAACTATAAACTGGGTAATGAAACTTGTGGCGGAAGAGGAAATATTCGGTAATACCTCCTTAAATGTAGAGGATAAAATCGCCGCTCTTGAAAGATTGGCAAACGCTTATGGTCAGACAGCTTTTGCCGCCAGTTTAGCGGCAAGAATGCAAAACGCGGAAACGGTTATCTCAGGACTTAAAGCGGCAGACAGCTTAGGAGCTGTTACAGGAAATAAAACAAATTATACTGATGATTATCTAAACTCTATATTAGAAGAGGAAAAAGCAAAATTTAATAATCTTTCCGCGCCGACTATTAATTTTACAGGCGGCTCAGCGGCAAACTCAGCCAGAAGCAAAGGCTCAAAAGGCGGCTCGGGCGGCAGCGGCTCAAAAGGCAGCTCGGACGGCGGAGGCTCAAAAAGTGCGGAATCAAAATCACAAAAAGAGCACGAGACAAATGACGAGTATTATAATTATTATGAGTCAAAAGTTGAGGATTTTAAAAACGGAGCCAAAAAATTAGAGGAACAAATTGAGGAAACAAACGCTCAGATTGAGTTTGCCTATGAGAAAGGCGATATTGAGTTAGCTGAGAATCTCAAAAAACAACTCTCAAATCAACGAGATATGTATAAGGAGTATCTCTCGGGTGGTTCTCAATATATGCGTGAAATGGCAAATAATGAGATACTCCCCATTGTATATGAAATCGCTCCCGAGTTTAAAGGAAAAACTATAGACCAAATCAGTGAGGAAGAAAAAAAGAAAGTAAAAGAACGTCTTGACAATGAGATTGTCGCTTTAAAAAACAAAGCTATTGATTTGGAGAATGCCGGCAAGTCGGACAGCGAGATAAAAGTCGCGGAATCTGAGATAAAAAATAAGGAACGACAATTAAAAATTCTGGAAGAAATGTATCCCGTGCTTGAAAATATTTACGATTTGTCAGGTAATAAAAATGGACAGGGTGAGTGGGCTAAAGAATATCGTGATACACTAAGCGATGAGATTGACGAGATAAAAGACAGTTTTGATAAAGCTATTGAACAACAAGAAAACAATCTGTCACTTTTTGAGGATACTGATGATTTTGACGGACAGCTTAAAGCATATCTGAAAATGCTGGAGATATGTCACAGAACAGCGGAAGAATACCGGAAAAAAGGGCTTAAGGAAGATTCTGAGTCGATAAAAGAGACACAGAAAAAATATCGTGACACAAAAAAAGAAATCTCAGACTTATACAAAGAAAAGTTTAACAATGAGCTGGATAAAGAAGAAGACAATCTGTCACTTTTTGAGGATACGGAAAATTATGAGGAAGCTGTCAAAACTCAGCTAAAAATGATGGAGATATGCCATAATTCCGCTGAGGAATATCGAAAATTAGGTCTCAGTGAGGATTCTGAGTATATAAAAGACGCTCAAAAAAAATACCGTGAGCACTTCAAAGAAATGATTGACATTTTAAAAGATAAATTCAACAAAGAAATAGATGAGGAAGAATTCAACTTATCATTTTTTGAGAATATGGACAATGACAAAGGACAGATTAATTCTTATCTAAAAATGTTGGAGATACACGCCAAGGCGGCGGATGATTTTCGTAAGCATGGACTTGATGAAAACTCTGACGCTATAAAAGAATCACAAGAGGAATATATTGAGTCATTCAAAAAAGTTTTTGACATATTAAATGAAACTTTTGAGAAATTTATGCAAAAACGTTACGATTTATCTGATAAGATTGACTTCAGGATTGATACGCTCGGAGACAAAGAATATGATTAAAACACAGTTCTTTTAAAAGATAAAATTTCTTTAAGCAATACTAATATTAATTATATTGTAAAAGAGCAAAAACGCCTTGAAGACGCTTATAAGAACAGTACCATATGTGCCTCTGAGTATGAGGAACAAATGCGTTCACTTAAAGAACTGGAACGGGAACAAATCCAAACAATAAAAGAATGTTATGAGAATATCAGGGACATTGAGACAGCGAAAATTGATGACCAAATCAATGACATAACTGAGGCGACAGAAAAACAAACCAAAGCTATAGACAAACAGATAAAATCTTTACAAAAAGAATCTGACGCTCTCAGCAGCCTCAAAGATTTATACGATAAAGCGTATAAAGCCGTTCAAAAAATCATTGACGAAGAAGTTGAGAAACTCAACAAAGCCAAAGAAAAAGAGGAAGAATACTGGAACGCAAAGCTTGAGGCTCTTGAAAAAATAAATGAGGAAACCCAAAGAGGAATAGAGCTTTCAGAGAAACAACAAGCCGTAGAAAAAGCGGGACAAAAAACAGCTTTGGTATATCACGAGGATACTGGATATACATATGAGGCAAATCCAAATGAGCTTTCAGCGGCACAGCAAGACCTTAATCAATGGATTATTGACGACCAATTTAATCAAGCTAAAAAGTCGATAGAGGAACAAAAAGAAGCGGTACTCAATTCTATTGATGAACAAATAGAGGGCTGGAATACCTATTTGGATTTATGGGGAGACGCTTTAAACGCCTTTGATGATAAGACAAACGATGCCGCGGCGAAAACAGTAATAGGACTTAACTATTCCTCAAAAGTTATGGCGCAGAATATGGGTATTGTGTCTAAATTTGAAAAAGATTACAGTGATATTCTCAGTAAAATCGGAGATGAGACATCCGGCGGCATCGCTAAACAAATTAAAGACCTTGAAAAACAAAAAGAAACTATAGAGGAAAGTTCCGACGCGAAAATAGAAGCTCTTGAGGGAGAAAAAAAAGTATGGGAAGAACTTTTCTCACAGGGAATGATTGAAAATGTTGACTCTTTTGTAGCTCATTTCGAAGAACAATTTGGTGTAATGATAGGTAAAATGGAATTTGCCAGAGAAGTACTTCAGGCTTTTTCAAATGATATGAATAAGGCTATGCCAAACGCTGAAGAGATTATATCATACAATGATGAAGACACAATAACCATCAAAAAGATGCATGAAAACAGTCAGCAATGGGCAAAAGCTGACAATCAGAAAAATAAAGACCAGCTTTTTGAGAGAAATAAAAAATTATCTGAGTTATTAAGCTTTGACACTTATTTTGACTCACACTCAGGTACATGGCTTGACGAAAACGGAAATAATATTTACAGCAGACTGTCAAAAGATTATATAAACACACAAGCCAATACTAAGGCAGAAATTGACAATACACAAACAACTGAGGATAATACAAACGCTAACAATAATAATACAAAAGTGCTTAAATCTCAGATATCCGAAAGCAAGAAAATAGTCTCATCTAATAAAGAACTTACCAATACAATAAAGGACTCAACAAATACCATTGAAAAAGCCTCCGAACGTGTTAACTCCTCAAACTCGGGAAATAATTTTAGTGGTTCAAACAATTCAAACAGTATGTCAAACTCCTCAAATAGTAATTCAAACTCATATACAAGTAATACACCTTACACATATACCTCAACTCTTAAAGGAGAAGATATCGCCGTCGCCAAACAGTGGTTTGACAGCAAAAAAAAGACTTATCCTGGTTCTAATGTTAAGGTTATCGGCGGAGATGTTTCCTCACTCTCACCAACTTTAATATCACAGCTCGGGCTGAAAAGCAGAGATTTGGTTGTGCTTGGAAAGAGACTATATTATATTGATAACTCAGTAGGTATATTTAGTAAAATAAGTTCCTCACTTGTAAATAAATATGAAAAAGGAAGCGAGTACATACCCTACTCTCAGCTTGCCGTAATTGATGAGAAAGGGGTTGGAAGCGAACTAATCGTTCACAAAGATTCTCAGGGCAGACCCAAATACCTTGAACAAGGAAGTGAGGTTGTCGCTGCCAAACCCACACAAAGCCTGACAAATCTTCTTAAAAATATGGGCGATTCCCATGTTATAGAAGTTTTGGAAAACATACGCAAACAACACGATCCTATAAACAGAATTATAAATGATATGCCTGAAATGCCTGAATATATCTCAAATGGTATTCAAAACACAAATACAGTTAATAACAATTATAACATTGAAAAAGTAGTTTTGGAACAAGTCAATAATGTTGAGGATATATTCAGAGGATTGAAAAATAAGGCTATACAATGGGCTTACAGAAGATAACAAAAAATAATATACTTATAGTTATTAATCAGGCTTCTATATGAAAATATAATATATAGAAGCCTTACTTAGTATACATAAATAAATTAAAAAAAAGTAAGGTGATACTCAAAATGACAGACATACATCAACAGCTATTAGAAACAATCAACATAATGACAGAGCAAAAGATAAACAACCTTAAATTTGACAAAACAGTCAAAGGCACAGTAACAGAAATATTAGAAAATAATCATTACAAAGTTGATATATCAGGTATCACATACACTCTTAAATACACCAGGGAAAAATTACGCGAATATTCCTTGGTGTAAATCTTAATTCCAAATAATGATTATAAAAATATGCTCATATTGTGTCCATGTTAAAAAAATACACAAAATCAAATACCTATCGTTTGACAGGTCTTATTTTTATAACAAATCAAATAAAATAAAAAAGGAGAAAAGAGGCGCTAAATTGAGCAAAGCAACTTTATATGAGATAAAAACATTCGATATAAACAATGGATATACATTTACATTCGACTACATTAGCACCGAAAGTATAAACGGAAATATTTTAAGAATATACAAAAACACGGACACCAGCGAGCCAATAATAACACAAAAACAATTAAGCAAAAAATCAAACACGTTGTCAAAATCAACAATGGATACGCATAACATGAAAAACGGTGAAATATATTGGGCAACCATTACTATGTGTACTGAAAGTGGTGAGTTAAAAGACACATGTTCAGACAAACAAAGATTTTTCTGCTTTTCCACCCCTGCCCTGTCATTTAAAAAAGAAACAGCGAATATGTTTTCCAGTCCCATAAAAAATTCAAGTTTTATAGTGGAGCTTGAATTTATATATGACACAACTGGTACATATCAAGACGAGTTAAATGAATACAAGGTAGTTGTATATTCTTATGAGGATACTATTAACCAACTGCAAGTATATGAAACCAAAAGAGCTTACGCGACAGATTTAAACAATCTAACCGCTTATATAACCGACCTTGAGGAAGGTAAAAGTTATTATCTTAAAGCAATGGGGAACACAAAACACGGAGTAAATATTGAGTCTGAAATGTTAAGAGTCGACATTTTAGACTCCGCTCAATATATTAAAACAGCACTAAACGCGAATGTTCGGGACGATACAGCGTCTGTATATCTTTCCTCAAATTTGATTAACATAGACGGAGAAAGTGAGGGTGATATTTCTTTTGA
>CATJCJ010000223.1 GCA_949738935.1 uncultured Eubacteriales bacterium
AGCGGATGTTGAGTATAGGCCGCCTCGCTGGCTTATAAAGCCATATTTCCAGCTCGGCAAGGGCACCTTGATTCAAGGCGATAATGGTTGTGGGAAAACAGCCTTTGCCTGCGCTGTGGCTGCCCACGTTTCTACTGGCGAACCTATATTAGGAATGGAAGTACAATCCCCCGGAAATGTACTTATGCTATCGGTGGAAGATGATTTGCCTATTTTAAGAGGCCGCATAGAGGCCAGCGGCGGCGATTTGAGTAAATGTTTTTTCGTCAACCAAGCCGCAGGTTTATCATTTACCAGCCCAGAAATCGAAACAGCTATTCAGCAAATACAGGCAAAATTAGTTATTTTTGACCCGTTCCAAGCCTTTTTAGGTGCTGGCGTGGATATGTTTCGCGCTAACGAAACACGCCCACTGTTAGCGGCTTTGTTTGAAATGGCTGGGCGAAATAACTGTTCTGTTGCTATCATAGCCCATTGCGCCAAGTCGTCTAAAGACAAATCTGCTGTTAATTTTTCGCTAGGCTCAACCGATATTCCAGCCTCTATGCGTTCAATCCTGCATATTTCAAAATCCCCAGACTGCGAGGAAGAGCGGCTCGCAATACAAATCAAGTGTTCCAACGCAGCTGGCGGAAAAACTTTGGTTTACGACATTCAAGATAGAGGCGGCGTGAAATTCCTACGGTTTGCTGATACCGGCATTGATGACTTGAAAACTGCTGCCAGACGTCAAAACGCCGGCCTGCCTTATGAACAGGAGCCTTTGGTGCAGCTATTCAATCAGCTTATCGCAAATAAACCAGCTGGCGGCTTTTGGAGCTATTCAGACCTAAAAGCCGAGGGTTGTAAACTGTTAGGCTTTCCGCCCTTTAGTGGTCTAAATGATTTACGCTCAAAGCTGGATAGCGGACTTGCGCAAGAGCTACAACAAAAGGCCGGACTTGTTGTTGTACATAGCGTCAAGGGAACAGATAATAAACGTGGTATAAGAATTTCCCATTATATGGTGCCAGAAAGTTATCAAACTGTTATCAATTAAGTTTTCATATAGAGTGAAAAAAGTTAATTAAATTAATTCTCTTCATTTTGTTAATTCCGATTAATATATTTTGAATGATTATTAATCGGAATTACAAGGTGGAGAATTAACAAAAGTAACTTTTATTTCCCCATAGAAAAGTTAATCCAATAAAATAATCTATTCGCTATTTGGCAAGCAAATCCTGCCTAGGCTTAAAATTAGGGACACGGACAATTTTGTCCACGTCCAATATAGCAATCAGCTCAAATTTGCGCTGGTTACATTCCCAACAAGTTGGGAAAATATAATTCTTTTTTCGTGAGAAGGAACCAAACAATTAAAATCAATACATTATCAGGAGGACAAGAAAAAATGAGTAGAAAATCTTTAAATAATCCGCAAACCTTTGATGAAATGGTGGCATATGGTGAAGATAGAAAGGCAAACTCCAAACTATATAAAGCTGAAAACGCCAAATTTATCGACAGCCAGCTTTCAGAAATGATTAATGCTATGAGTTCCGAACTCATTACCGCCGGAGCAAAAGATAAAATATCTCTTGGAGATTTGAGAGCAGTAAAAGAACAAACCATTCTTTATTTGGGGAGCTGTGCCAAAACAGCAACAATCCCCAGCATTGCCGGGCTTGCAAGAGCCTTGGGCACGACCAGACGGGCAATCTATGATTATATCAATAGAAATGCCTATACAGAATCAGCTATATGGCTGGAACAGTGCAAAGATTTGTTCAGCGATATATTAAGCGGAGCTGGACTGCGTGGCTGCTGTAATCCTGTAGTAGCAATATTCTTGCAAAAGGCACAGTTCGGCTTAAGGGAAACCTCAACACTGGAAATTACACCAGCAAGGCCGGTTAACCCTCTGGGGCCAATACCTACCCCAGAGGAAATGGAAAGAAGATTGGCAGAACTACCGGAAGATTAATGAACAAAGGGCAGTATCCTTTAGGCAAGGTGCCGCAACGAAGTATTCTATGTATGGCAGGGCTGTGACTGTAAAAGGTCACAGTCCTGCCTTTTCAGGCCGTTTTTCGATTTCTGC
>CATJCJ010000224.1 GCA_949738935.1 uncultured Eubacteriales bacterium
GAATATCAATAACTTTAGATTTGTACGAGCCGATTGTTGAATATGCGAGGACTGTCTGTTTCAAAATTATAGAAATTAATTTTTGTAATTTATGAAATTGTAAACGAGGAAATTTGAATTTTCAAATTGAAGTAAAGGCACGAGCAGAAAATATTCAGACAATAAAAATTTTTTGGCAAAAGATTTAAGCGATGATGTATAAATCCTATAATGATACTTACAGACAACCTGTTCCGCTCACGATGAAGGGGGGAAAGCTGAAATGCTTATGCGGCTTGCTAAGCCGATTGATATTCTTTTTTATAAGATACAGATAATAGAAAAGTTATAAATTGCGGTCGGCTTATTTGAGAAAAATATTATTTAATAAGATTACTTTTGAAATAAACCGATTGCATATATAAAAAAGTCGGGAGATGAAAAAATGGATATAGAAGCGTTAAAAAATGTTGATATTAGAACTGTCAGCAAAGAAAGTCTTGTTGATATCAAAGATGTTAAAATTGATAAGTCTTTAAGTATTGAGGAAAGAAAAATATCATTTGTAAAACAGATTAAAAATCCTTATTGCTATATTTGCAACGGATTTATAGTAAAATCAAAATTTGCGGAAAGCGGAAATACTTTTGAGGAATGTCTTAATAATTTAATCAACAGCGAATATATTCGCTGTTGATTATGAATATTTTTATGTAATAAAAATATGAATAGTCTTTGACTAAATATGGGGTTATGATAAAAAATTTTTTAAAATGTGTGGACAAGAAAACACTGTAATGCTATAATGGATGTGGACTAAGCAATTACCCTTGAATAGTTTTACAGTCTTTTTGAGTAATAACTATTCGAGGTGATGAAATGAATACACATCTTACTTCCAAAATTTATAATACTGATATTTATGTTCGCTTATCACGTGAAGACGGAGATAAAATTGAGAGTGACAGTATTGTAAATCAAAAGGAATTTATCAAAAACTTTCTTAAAAACAAGCCTGAGTTTAAACTTCATCAAATCAGAGTTGACGATGGGTACACAGGTGTAAATTTTCAAAGACCGTCTTTTATCAAAATGCTTGACGATATTAAGGCAGGAAAAGTAAATTGTGTTGTTGTAAAAGACCTTTCACGCTTTGGCAGAAATTATATTGAAGCCGGAAAATACATAACTAATATTTTTCCTTTTCTTAATGTGCGCTTTATAGCAATTAATGATAATTTTGATACGGCGGATATTCAAAAAAATAATTCCCAGCTTATTTATGTACATTTTAAAAACTTGATAAACGACGCTTACTGCAATGACATTTCTGTAAAAAC
>CATJCJ010000225.1 GCA_949738935.1 uncultured Eubacteriales bacterium
GCTTTTGTTTTGTATTTACAGGTTGGCTATGTCAGCCTTTTTTTATTTAGGTTTTTATTAAAATCACAAAACAGTAGCAACAAAAAATA
Organism: uncultured Eubacteriales bacterium; assembly: GCA_949738935.1. Classification (GTDB taxonomy): domain Bacteria; phylum Bacillota; class Clostridia; order Lachnospirales; family CAG-274; genus MGBC114079. The sequence continues at coordinate 90 of CATJCJ010000225.1, forward strand.
ACATTAATATATTAAATTATAGGAGGAACCTTTAAAATGAAAAAAATCAATTTGGCTGTTGTTGGTGTAACCGGTATGGTTGGAAGAACTTTTTTAAAAGTTCTCGAGGAAAAACAATTTCCGATAGAAAACTTCTATGCTTTTGCCTCAAAACGCTCAGCGGGAAGTACAATAACTTTCAACGGCAAAGAATATACTGTTGAGGAATTAAAAGAAGACTCTTTTGACAGAGGAATTGACATAGCCTTATTCTCAGCCGGGGGAAGCACAAGTGAAAAGTTCTCACCTATAGCCGCCTCAAAAGGTTGTATAGTAATTGACAACAGTTCCGCTTGGAGAATGGACAAAGAGGTTCCTTTAGTTGTTCCCGAAGTAAATCCTGAAGACATAAAATGGAACAAAGGAATAATAGCGAACCCAAACTGCTCAACAATTCAAGCAATGGTCGCCCTAAAACCGTTAAACGATAAATATAAAATCAAAAGAGTTGTATACTCAACATATCAAGCTGTTTCAGGAGCGGGACTTGGCGGTTGGAAAGACCTTGAGGACGGACTAAAGGGCGAGGCGCCGAAAAAGTTTCCTCACCCAATAGCGAACAATTGTCTCCCTCATATAGATGTTTTCACAGAAAACGGATATACAAAAGAAGAATTAAAAATGGTAAATGAGACAAGAAAAATTCTCCACGAACCAGATATGAGAATCACCGCCACAGCCGTAAGAGTTCCTGTTTTCAGTTCTCACAGCGAATCCATAAACGTTGAGTTTGAGAAACAATATGACCTTGACGAGCTTATTGAGACATTGAGAAAAGCTCCCGGTGTTATTCTTCAAAATGATTCAGAAAACAATGAATATCCATTAGCTATAAACGCCGCCGGTCATGACGAGGTATTTATCGGAAGAATACGAAGGGATGAAAGTGTTAAAAGCGGAGTAAATCTTTGGGTTGTGGCGGATAATATAAGAAAAGGCGCGGCGTCAAACGCTGTTCAAATAGCGGAAGTAATAATAAAAGATATGCAATAATATATTTAAAATAAAAAATTAAGAGAGGTGTTTAATATGTCTATTTTTGTTGGTTCCGGTGTTGCCATTGTCACACCTTTCAATCAAGATGGCTCTGTAAACTACGATTCTTTTGGAAAAATGATTGACTTTCAAATAGAGAACAAAACAGACGCCATAATAGTATGTGGAACAACAGGTGAAGCCTCAACTTTATCTGATGATGAACAAATAGAAACAATAAAATTCGCCGTTGAAAAAACAAACAAGAGAATACCCGTAATAGCGGGAGCCGGCAGCAACGACACAAAACACGGCATAGAACTTTGCAGAAGAGCGGAAAAGGTTGGAGCCGACGCGCTTTTAATAGTCACTCCATATTACAATAAAACAAGCCGAAAAGGACTAAAAAAATATTTTGAGAATATGGCTGGAAGTGTGGACATACCCGTAATTATATACAGTATAAAAGGACGAACCGGATTAAACATTTCCCCTGAAATGGTGTACGAACTTTCAAAAATTGAGAATATTGTCGGCATAAAAGAAGCAAGCGGAGATATCTCACAAGTGGCGAAGATATCAGCGCTTTGCGGAGATTCCATAGATATATACTCAGGAAACGACGACCAGATACTCCCTCTTTTATCATTAGGAGGAAAAGGTGTAATTTCCGTTTTAGCGAATATAGCGCCAAAAGATACCCACGATATGGTAACAAAATTTTTACAAGGCGATATAAACGAAGCAAAAGAAATTCAGCTTCGAGCGTTAAATCTGATAAACAATCTTTTCAGTGAGGTAAATCCAATTCCTGTAAAAGCGGCGTTAAATCTTATGGGAATGAACGCCGGTCATTATAGAGAGCCTCTTGTTGATATGGAAGATGCAAATCTTGAAAACCTTAAAAAAGCTATGAAAGAATACGGACTTATATAAAGAAAATTTAAAAATAGCAAAGGAGAAATAAATTTGGTTAAAATTATAATGAACGGCTGTAACGGCCATATGGGAAAAACTGTCTGCAATCTTGTGTCAAAAGAAAAAGGATGTGAGATTGTGGCGGGAATAGACATAGTGGAAAGTAAAGCTACATTTCCAATGTACACAAATATAAATGATTGTGATATGCCCGCTGACGTAATCATAGACTTCTCAACAGCGAGCGTTGTTCCGGATATTTTAAACTACGCTGTCTCAAAAAAAATTCCCATAGTAATATGCACAACAGGACTATCAGAGGAAACATTAAAAATGGCGGAAGACGCCTCAAAAGTTATTCCTGTATTTCGCTCCGCGAATATGTCCGTGGGAATAAACTTGATAGCCAGTCTTTTGAAAAAAGCCGTAAAAACCCTTGACGACGCGAATTTTGATATTGAGATTGTTGAGAAACATCACAATCAAAAAATTGACGCTCCAAGCGGAACAGCGTTACTTTTAGCTGACGCCATGAACAACTCAATGAAAAATAAATATCAGTATGTATACGACCGTTCCTCGGTACGCCAAAAGAGAGATAAAAAAGAACTTGGGATACACGCTGTAAGAGGCGGAACAATAGTGGGTGAGCACTCAGTTATTTTCGCCGGAAAAGATGAGGTTATAGAGTTCAAGCACTCCGCTATGTCAAAAGAAATTTTTGCCGTCGGAGCGATAAAAGCGGCAAAATTCATTGCCGGAAAACCCTGCGGAAAATATGATATGCAAGATGTAATGGAATAAAAATAAACAAAAAAAGAAACGCCGATAACCGGCGTTTCTTTTTTTGTTTATAATATATTTAGACAAACTCTAAAACATATTATAAATTCTCAAAATCGTAGCGATACTTTCTTGACGTGTATAAAAACCAATAGGATTAAATTGATTTTTTCCAACCCCCTCAAAAACAGGCACGTTTTTACCGTCAATTTTCAGCCCGCTCATTTTATACACACTGTTTTTAGCCCAATCAGTGATACTTTTATCATCACTATACTTTTTATTATTGTTTACCTCAGCGTTTATATTAAGTTTGTCATATAAATTACTTAAAAGCACAGCCGCCTGTTCTCTTGTTATAAAATCATTCGGGGCAAATTTATTATTTCCCATTCCTTTTATTATACCCAAATTATAAGCGAGTAAAGTATATCTGTTCCTCGTATCCGTAAAGACATTATCATTAAATACAATTCCATTATCCTCTATAAACTCATCAAAAGTTTTTCCTTTTCTATTTAAGAACAGTTTCAGAGCTATAGAACAAAACTCCTGTCTTGTCATCTTATTTTTATAATTTTTTTGCAAATCATATGGAACAAGTCCGGAATAAAGGGCCTCCGCCAAACTTTTTTCCGCCCACGAGTCATAAGAGTCATCAAGCACAATACTATAATTATCACTGCCCTCCAATACCTCAAATTGTATATCTCCATATACACTTCCAGGCAGCACAAATTTAAACTTACCGCCTTTTGGAATAGGCATTACCCAATAATCAGCGTTAGGCTCCGGATAATACCACATATCATATATAGAATTATATAGTATAACTCCTGAGCTTATAGATTTACCTTCTTCTTTATAAGGGATAATCTTTAATTTTTTACCCTCAGCACCTTTAAGCTCAATATCATACTCAATACTATAATTTCCATCGTGTATTCTTTCTTCGTTAAAAGGAAATCCGCCATAATCCTCGTCACTAAGATACTCATACTCATTTATATTCAAGTCTCTTATTCCGACTTTTCCTGTTCCTTTCAAATGTCCGGCATTGCTCAAACAAAATTTTGTTCCGACAGGAGCGTCAAAAGAAGCTTTTCTCTTGTCGTAGTTTAATACAGCGGTGGTAGTTGTCCAATAATGAGGAAATTCCTCAAGTTTTTTCACTTTATTCTCATCTTGGCTTATTTCAGCTATACGATTATATAGATTAGCCTTATCAAAATTATCCTGATTAACTTCTCCAAAACCCAAAGAAGAAAGGTCTTCGCTCAAAGTACTTTTAAGAGCGTAAAACTGAACAAGCCTAACATCTTTGTCAGAAGAAAATTGTATTCGGCAATTAGCGTATCCCGATATATTTCCTATTTCCTCAAAAATAACAATTTTAGCGTCTTTTCCACTCAAATTTATTACTCTTGGCTTACTATACTCTTTTCCCAAGTTAGAATAATTTTTATATATATCAGAATTATAATAATTAAACTGAGTATCAAGAGACATTCTCAAAATACTGTTTACTCTAACGCTGTTCTGCTGTCCCGCCTTATAGATGGTAATATTCGCCGTTTCGTCATCTTTTCCGTCAAATATAAAAGCCATAGCGAATATATAATCCTCAGCGATTCCGGGGCTTCTGCCATTATACAACTCAGCGCTGTATTTTTTATCTTTATTGATATCAACTTTATTTAGGTACTTTCCGACACCATAAAACTTTCCCATAGACATACCTATCTGATTTATATTCAATTCCGGCTGCATAGGCTGTCCATTATAAATAGTCTCAGGATAATTGGAATATATAATAGGTTCTCCATCCATCTCAAACTCAATACGTGTCAAATCCGTATTAGGATATATTGTATTTGAGTAAACAAAAACAACGTTAAAACAAATCATAAAACACATACAAAGCAAACACATAAACTTTTTCATATAAAACTTTCTTTTCCTCCTACCTACAAACATTTTACCTAAATTTAAAAATTTTATCTTTAACAATAGTAGCGATAGTTTTACCTTTAACTATTTTTCCGTCATAAGGAGAATATTTAGCCCTTGAAAAGAAAGTTTCCCCATAAATTTTAAAATCACTTTGTGTGTCAACAATAATTATATCAGCGTCATTACCTTTTTTAATAGCGCCCTTTTTATTGAGGCTTAGAATTTTAGCCGGATTATAAGACAATTTCTCAACAAATTCATTAACTGATAAAATTCCCGTATCAACAAGTTCTGTATAGCTTATTGGAAAAGTAACCTCAAGACTTGATATTCCAAAGGCGGCGTTATCAAATTCCGTAAATTTTCTCTCAACAGACACAGGAGTATGACCTGTGGCGATAACATCAATAGTTCCGTCTTTAAGACCCTCTTTAATAGCCTGAATATCCTCTTCCATTCTAAGAGGCGGACTAACTTTAGCGAAAGTATTATATCCCTCAACAGCTTTTTCAGAAAGAGTAAAATAATGAGGACAAGTTCCGGCGGTAACATTAATTCCCTGTTTTTTACCCTGTCTTATAAGCTCGACAGCCCCCTTTGTGGTAACGTGCGTAATATGAAGTTTCGCTCCCGTATCCTGAGCGAGGAGCAGATTTCTTGACACAATAATATCCTCAGCTATTTTAGGAATACCAAGAAGCCCCATTTTAGTCGCCATAATTCCATCATTAATAACACCTTTTCCGGCAAGGTTCTCATCCTCACAAAATGTAACAACAGGAATATCCAGCATTTTTGAGTAAAGAAAAATATTTCTTATAAGCTCAGCGTCCAAAATTGTGTGACCGCCGTCCGAAAGACCGATAGCGCCCGCCTTAATCATTTCACCAATACCAGCGACTTCTTTTCCCTCACAGGCTTTTGTCATACTTCCATAAGGAAAAATATTAACGTTAGCCTGTTCCCTTGTTTTTGTATAAACATACTCAACAACCGTTTTATTGTCAATAACAGGCAAAGAATTAGGCGCAGATATAATACTTGTAAAACCACCCGATGTAGCGCTCTGAGAAATCGTAATAATATTATCTTTGTTCTCATAACCCGATTCACAGATTTTGCTGTACATATCAATACATCCAGGCATAATAAAATTTCCTTTGGCGTCAATAATCTCAATATCCGCCTCATCAAACTGAATATTAGGAGCAATCTCCTCAATAACGCCATCTTTTATGTAAATATCAGAATTTATATCACCATCAAACTCATTTGATACAATTCTTCCGTTTGTAATCAATATTTTCATAAAGAAGCACCTGCCTTATTTGATAAAATATAAAGAAGCGCCATTCTTACGGCGACGCCATTTGTAATTTGGTCATCAAGCAGACACCTCTTATCATCAAGAAGCTGAGCGGAAATCTCAATTCCTCGGTTAGCGGGCCCCGGGTGCATAACGATAACATCTTTTTTAGCGTTTAAAAGGGAATACTCATCAATTCTAAAAAAGCTCTGATATTCATCGAGAGAGACAAAACGACTTTTAGGTGTACGTTCTGTGTCAAGTCTCATAGTCATAACAACATCAGCGTCTTTAATAGCGTCCTTAGCGTTATAATACACTTTCACTCCAAACTCCTCAATAGCTGACGAAATCATAGTCGGAGGCCCGGCGACACAAACCTCTGCGCCAAGTTTTAAAAGTCCCCATATATTGCTTCTTGTAACCCTGCTGTGAGCGACGTCTCCAATAATAGCGACTTTAAGTCCCTTAAACCCGCCCTTTTGATTTTTTATAGTCATAAGGTCAAGAAGAGACTGACTGGGGTCCTCATTAATTCCGTCACCGGCGTTAATAACCGAAGCGTGAACATTTTCAGCAAGAAGTTTAGCGCTTCCTGACATAGGGTGACGGCAAATAATAAAATCACCGCCCATTTGCTCAATAGTTCTGCCCATATCATTAATTGTCTCATACTGGTCTGATATTTTTGAGACAGTAATATCAACAATATCAGCGCTCAAATACTGAGCAGCAAGTTCATAAGATAATTTTGCCCGAACACTTTTTTCATAAAAAAGAATTATAACAGATTTCCCCTGAAGATAAGGAGCTTTTTTATTTTTCTGATTCAGAATATACTTCATAGTCTCAGCTGTTTCAAGTATGTATAAAATTTCCTCTTCATTAATATCCAAAAGACTAATAAAATCTTTTCTGAAATAAGCCATAAAATCACCAACTTTTCTATTAATTCTTTAAAAATATAAGAGTTAAAAACATGGGCTCCGCCCATACCCGCAAGCCTTTTGAAAAAGGATTGACCGAAAACTTTAATAAGCGAAAACGCTTTTATTTCATTCCGTTTTTTACAATTTTTTTATGTGTATTTTAGTTTTCAGACACGCTCTAATATTTCAATAAGCCTTTTAAAATATTCCGGCAAAGGGCTTTCAAATTCCATATACTCTTTTGTGGAAGGGTGAATAAACCCAAGAACACCGGCATGAAGAACTTGCCCTTGTAACTCAAACGGCCGATTTTTTGGACCATACACAAAATCCCCCAAAAGAGGATGTCCAATATAAGCCATATGAACTCTTATTTGATGAGTCCTTCCTGTTTCAAGTCTAAGTTCAATTAGATTAAACTTGCCCATTCTCTTTAAAACTTTATAATGAGTTACGGCCCGTTTAGAACCTTTTTCCGTAACAGCCATCTTTTTTCTGTCAATAGGGTGCCTGCCGATAGGCTTGTCAACAACACCAAAATCCTCTTTAAAATTATTATAAACAATAGCGTTATAGACTCTTTTCATAGAGTGCTCAGCAAGCTGAACAGCGAGAGAATGATGTGCGCTGTTATTCTTGGCGGCAACTAAAACCCCGGAAGTATCTCTGTCAATTCTATGAACAATTCCCGGACGCAAAACTCCGTTTATACCGGAAAGATTATTTCCGCAATGAAATAAAAGGGCATTAACAAGGGTATCGTCTAAATGTCCCGCCGCAGGGTGAACAACCATATTCTGAGGTTTATTTACAACAATAATATCATCATCCTCAAAAATAATGTCCAAAGGTATATCTTTTGGCAAAATCTCAAGGATTTTAGGCTTGGGAATCGTCACAGAAACAATATCTTTAGCTTTTAGTCTATAATTCTTATTAACAGTTTTTTCATTAACAAGAACATTTCTTTCTAAAATAAGTTTTTGAATCATACTTCTAGATAAATCGTCAAACTCATCACTAAGAAAAACATCAAGCCTCAAATCCATATCCGCCTCATCGGCGATAAAAGTATAGCGCTCCATAAACAAAACCTCATAAACTAAAAAAATAAATGTACCATACGGGAATTGAACCCGTGACCTTTCGGTTCGGAGCCGAACGCTCTATCCACTGGGCTAATGGTACAAAACAACTTTATAATATAATTATACCATTAAAACAAAAAAAGTAAATAGATTTTAGATGATATTTTTTTGCGAAAAAATAAAAGTATTAATTCCTTTATATATATTGTTAAAACTAACCATAATTATTTACTATATGTTTGACAATAATGACAAATTTATGATATAATGAATTTAGTTTATTGGGAAAATTTTTTTTATCATAGAATTAAATCAAATTTTCCAATAATCAATACATATTATAAAAGGGGGAGTTTTTATGAAAAAACTTTCAAAGCTAGTGTCATTTATATTAATTATTTCAACATTGATGACAGCTTTTGTCGTTTCACCGGCTTTCGCCGCGCCTCAGCTTAACAAAGGCACGACAAAAGTTTTTTTTAACGGTTCTGAAGTAAACAGCTGTGAAGATGTGGTTGTATACAATAATAAACGATATCTTCCTGTAAGGTATTATATTTGGGCAATTTTAGATGACTATACTGTTTATGATACTGTATACAAAGCCTCAAACAACTCAATAACTGTCCTTTGCAAGCCTTCAGGCTATATAACTTTTTGGGCGGGTTCAAAAGACGTCACCTTTTTAAAAATAAATTATCCGTCTTATTTGTTAAACGCTCCTGTTTTTTACGATAAACAAGCTTATATCTCATTGGAAGATATAACCCGTGCCCTTGACGCGACAACGGATAGTAAATGGACAAGCAGCTTTGATGTTCCAAATAACACAATTCACTTAAATATTAAACCCTAAACAAAGTCAGTTTTAACAAATTAAATAAAAAACAAAAAAAGGAGGAGATTTTATGAAAAATTTCTCAAAGTTACTATCATTTATTTTAATTCTCTCAACACTAATGACAGCTTTTTGTATATCACCAGCCTTTGCCGCCCCTCAAATCAAAAAAGGCACTACAAGAATTGTCATTGATGACCACGAAGCCAACAAATGTGAGGATGTTGTTGTATATAACAACAAACGATATCTTCCCGCGGATTGGTATGTTTTAGGCCTTCTTAACACGGGATTAAAATATTCGGGAACAGACTTAGACATAGACTTTGAGGTTTATGAGTCTGTATACAAAGCTTCCAATAACTCAATAACTTTAAATTTAAAACCCTCCGGCTACGCGACTTTTTGGGCAGGCTCAAAAAATGTTACTCTTCCCGGAGCCGGAACAACCTCAATGCTTATAAATCCTCCTGTTTTCTATGATAAACGTGTTTATGTGTCATTAGAAGATATAGCCCTTATGTTTACCGCGTTAACAGGAAATTATTACAGCTATGGCTTTGACTATAAAGTAAATACTGTTTATTTTTATTAAAAAGGGGGACATTTTATGAGAAAATTTTCAAAACTGTTATCATTTGTTTTAACTTTCTCAGCACTTATGACAGCTTTTTATGTCCCACCAGCTTTTGCCGCTTCTCAAATCAAAAAAGGTACTACAAGAATTGTCATTAATGACGAAGAAATTAGTAAATGCGAAGATGTTGTCGTATATAACAACAAACGATATCTTCCCGCAGATTTGTACGCATTGACTCTCTATGACTTAGGAGTATCGGATGACACAACATTTACTGTTTATGAATCTATATACAAAGCCTCAAACAACTCAATAACTTTAAATTTAAAACCCTCCGGTTATATAACTTTTTGGGCTGGCTCAAAAAATGTTACTCTTCCCGGACTTGGAACAACTTCCATACTTATAAATCCTCCTGTTTTTTATGACAAATGCGCCTATATATCATTAGAAGATATAGCGAACGTGATTACTGAGTTCACAGGAAATTGTTGCAGCTATGGCTTTGACTATAAAGTAAATACTGTTTATTTTTACTAAAAAGGGGGAAACTTTATGAAAAAATTCTCTAAACTGTTATCATTTATTTTAATTCTCTCAACACTAATGACATCTTTTTGCATATCACCAGCCTTTGCCGCTTCTCAAATCAAAAAAGGCACTACAAGAATTGTCATTAATGATGTTGAAATGAGCAACTGCGAAGATGTTGTTGTATATAACAATAAACGTTATCTTCCAGTTCGATGGCTTATATTAGTTTTATTCAATAATGGCTTTATAAATTATGAATCTGTATACAAAGCCTCAAATAACTCAATAACTTTAAATTTTAAACCCACTGGATATATGACTTTCTGGGCAGGTTCAAAAAATATCACTTTTATGGGAAACTCTTACCCTGTGCTTATAAATCCTCCCGTTTTTTATGACAAACGAGTTTATATATCTCTTGAAGACCTAACTAATGTACTTAATGAGACAAATGACAGTTATTCCCCGTGGAATTATGGTTTTGACTATAAAGTAAATACTGTTTACTTCTATTATTAAATATCTTAATGCCGGCAAATATAAAAACTCAAGTTGCCGGCATTAAATTATAATATAAATTTTACATATACCAAATGAATAAAACTCCAAAATAAAAATAATAATAACTATAAAGCAATCCTAAGAATCTGTCTAAAATCTTTAAAAAGCCCTGTCTAAAAAATAAAATATACACAAAAAATAATAACCACGGAGGGAAACACATATGACACATCTATTTGATAATCTCAGCAATCCCCTTTTATTCTCAGCCTACATAATTTTAGCGGCGTTTGTGGTAATCTCATCAATATACCTTTCAAAATATGTAGACGCTCTCGACAAAAAAACAAATCTCTCAGGAGCTTTTATAGGCGGGGTAATTTTGGCGGCAGTAACCTCTTTACCAGAACTTTTCACAAGTCTGACAGCGGTATGTATGTTAAACCGCCCTGAACTTGTTCAAGGAAACGTATACGGAAGCAATATATTCAACTTAACAATAATATCAATATGTGTGCTGTTGTCGGTAAAAACATTCAAAAACTCAAAAATATCAAACACACATACTGGAACATTAATTTTCACAATAATAATGTTTGTATTGTCAATAATAGGAATATACCTACCAGAAAAATACAGTATTTCAATTATTTTTACAAGAATAAATATTGTATCAATATTTATTTTATTATTATACGCTGTAAACTTACAAATAGTAAAAGGTGACGCCGCTTCCTCTGACGATGAGGAAAGTAATATAGACTTAACAATAAAACAGATAGTAACCCGATTTACATTATTCGCTATACTCCTTGTAACCTTAAGCGTAATTCTAACACAAGTTTCCGATATTCTTTCCGACAGACTAGAGCTTGGAAAAACAGTAGCGGGAGCAATATTTTTAGGAGTAGCGACTTCTCTTCCCGAACTGACAGCGTCAATAAACCTTGTACGACTAAAAAACATCAACGCGTCAATAGGAAACATAACCGGAAGCAATCTTTTCAATTTCACGATATTGTGCTTTGGAGACCTGCTTTACAATAACGGAAGCATATATAACTCTTACAGCACAAATATATCAACTCTTTCAGAAATAACCAAAGCCAACAAAGGTTCAATAACAATAATAACTTTCGCCATAATATCATCATTTTTGTCAATAATGATACTTAAATTTAAGAAAAGTACATCTATATCAATTCTTCTGGCATTGGCGATAATAGCGTCATATGTAGCAAGTATAGCTTACTCAATGTAAAAAATCGAGCAGGAGGCTGCTCCTTTTAGCCTCCTGCTCGCCGTGCGAGGCGGCGGTAAGCCTTTGCTTACAAATTTCATTGCGCCGCCTCTGTAC
>CATJCJ010000226.1 GCA_949738935.1 uncultured Eubacteriales bacterium
ATATATTTTTAAAAAGTTTATTACGATAAGAAAATACATAATAACTATAGGATTAATATATAATTTTACAATTATAGAAAATAATTCATGGGGTTTGAAAAATGTGCTTTGAAACAGGATTACAAGCCTTTTTGTAAATTGTTCAGCAAGTTTTGATTACCTTGACATTGTTGTATAATTATGATAAAATAGCAATGAAGTTTAGGTCAATACTATGCAGTTGTAATTTTTTGATTTTAGGTTGTGCTTTATTATATATGAAATAGCTTTTTACGAGTAATATTATTTTACATAATAATTTTTGTTGATGTTTGATATGTTTAAATTAATAGATACAGATGTATTTTGGAGACGCTGATTTTTGTTATCTTAAATAATTAGCGTTTCCTTATATTATATTTTAGGAGATGATGTAATGATTAAACCGCAAATCTTGATTACGGATGATGAGGAAGTTAACAGAGAACTGCTTAAAAATATGTTTTCTTTTGATGGTAATGAATATGACTTACTTGAGGCGGAAGACGGGGAAGAGGCTATATTTCAGCTTGAGGCTAATCATAATATTGTCTTGGTTTTACTTGACGTTGTTATGCCTATTATGGATGGTTTTGAGGTTTTGGAGTATATGAGGAAAAAAGATTTGATTGATAAAATTCCTGTTATACTTATTACTGCCGAAGCTGTTGTTGACACAGAAGGAGAAGCATATTCATATGGCGTGGCGGACGTTATACATAAGCCTTTTTATCCAACTATTGTTAAAAGAAGAAGTAAAAACATAATTGAGTTGTATCAAAATAAACAAAATATGGAAAGGCGCCTTAAAGAACAAGAAAAACAAATCAGAGAACAAGAACAAGAAATTCGCAGAAGCAGTGAATACATGATGGACGCCCTTTGTTCTGTTTTGGAATGCAGGAGTGCGGAAACGGGAGACCATGTTAAGCGAATTAAATATTTTACAAAAACAATTCTTAATTGTCTTATGAAAAATTATCCAAAATATGGTTTGACTCCTGAGAAGGTTGATGTTATATCAAGAGCCTCAGCTTTGCATGACGTTGGTAAAATTGGAATTCCTGATAATATTTTGTTGAAACCCGGAAGGCTTACTTCTGAGGAGTTTGAGATTATAAAATCTCATACGACAATTGGCTGCGATATATTGGAAAAAGTTCGGGAAGGTCAAGATGAGGAATTTTATAATTATTGCTATGAGATTTGCAGACATCATCACGAGAGATGGGACGGAAAAGGTTATCCTGACCATTTGGCTGGAGATGATATTCCTATCAGCGCTCAGGCTGTGGCTATAGCTGATGTTTATGACGCTTTGATAAGTCCGAGGGTTTATAAGAGTTCATATACTAACGATGTTGCTTTTCAAATGATTATGAATGGGGAATGCGGTGAGTTTTCTCCGGATATACTTAAATGTTTTGAGATTACAAAAGATGATTTCTTTAATATTTTGGAGATGCTTAAAGTTTTTGAACTTTTGTAGTTTTTAAAAATATATTAGAGTGTATCTGAAAACTAAAGTATATACAAAAAATTATAAAAAATAAAATGAGATTAAACATTTTTCATTTTATTTTTCTGAATTTTTTGGATATTTTAGCTATATAAAATCACGCGGACTTTTTTAAAATAATTGAAGATTCATACAATTTTAACAGTAGATATAGAGTTTTTATATAAACTGGTTGCTTTATATGAGGGCGGTTTGTTTTGTGTTTTGTTTGGAGGCGTGTTATGGAAAAAAAAGATGAAAGCTTTATATTTCCTATGGAAGACGCTCTTGAGATAATTATTATTTTTGATAAAACCGGTAAGATATCTTACGCGAATTCTATGGCTAGAAAAAAGTTGGAATATGAGGAAGGTTTGATTGGAAAAAGCGTTAATGATATTTTTCTTAATTTATTTGGGTTTTCTGAAAATGGTATTGAAACTGATTATCAGTTTGGTGAACAGATTCATAATCTCGTGGCGTATCGTAAAAATCTTACGTGTTTTCCTGTTGAGTCAAGATTTATAGAAAGCGCCGATAATCCGGAAATGTATATATGTATGGCTAATGATATTTTGGAAAAAGAATTTTTGAACAGAGAAATAGATACAGTTAGGCAGGAGGCTCAGCAGGCTCTTAAAGTTAAGTCTGAGTTCGTCGCTAATGTTACTCATGAACTGAGAACACCGGTAAACGGTATTCTTGGGAATGTTAGGGAGTTACTTGAAAAAGCCGGAGATTCTGAAATATTAAAGTCACTTAGGCTTATTGAACGCTGTTGTGATGATATGAATAAAATTATAAATAATATTCTTGACTTTTCTAAACTTGAGGCTAAAAAGTTTACTCTTGAGCCAAGAAAGTTTCATTTTAGAAATATGCTTGATTATGTTAAGGGAAATCATATAAATAAAACCAATGAGAAAGGTTTGGGATTTTTTATGACGGTTTCTCCCCAAATTCCGGAATATGTCATAGGTGACGAGTTAAGAATTGTGCAGATTTTGAATAATCTTATCTCAAACGCTCAAAAATTTACGGCTGTTGGAAAAATTACTGTTGAGGTATTAAAGACAGCTCAGGTTAATAATATGATAGAATTGTTCTTTATTGTTAAGGATACGGGAATAGGAATTGAGAAAGCTGATATGGCGAAACTTTTTCAAAGTTTTTCGCAAGTTGATGCCTCTATTTCCAGAAAATATGGTGGTACGGGACTTGGACTTAATATATGTAAGCAGCTTGTTGAACTTATGGGCGGTCATATTGAGGTTGAAAGTAAAAAAAATATAGGAAGTACATTTTCTTTTTCTATATGGACTGAGATTTGTAAGGAAGATGTTGTTTCTGAAAAGACTTATGACGTTAAAACTGATATTAAAGTTGATTCTTTCGTTGATGATGCTGATGACGCAAGAATATATGGTACAAAAGAAAATCAAAAAAACTTAAATAATAATCTCTCAAAATTGATTTTGTGTGTTGAAATGGAAAATTGGGAAAAAGCGGAAATGTTTATGGAAACTATTAGGCAGCTTACGGAGGGCGCTCCACGTGAGGTGAGCCGTAAGGTTTTGAGATTGAAAATGGCAATTCAGAAAGAAAATTATGATAAGGTTATTTCTGAGTTTGGTGAGTTAAATGATTTGTTGTAGCCTGAAAGAGAGTGATTTGCGTGGTTTATGGAGATAAAAAAAATAACAAGGCGAATGTGCTTATTGTTGATGACTTGGAAGTAAACAGGGTAGTTTTGGAGGAAATTATATCTAATATGGGATGTTCTCCTTTTTTGGCGGAAAGCGGTGAGACCGCTTTGAATATGGTAAAAAAAATTTCTTTTCAGCTGATTTTAACAGATATTTCGATGCCCGGAATGGATGGATATGAACTTTGTCGTCGTCTTAAGAAAAATGATAAAACGATGAATATTCCGGTTGTTTTTATTTCGGCTTTTGACAATCCAAAAGATATTATTGACGGATTTTTGCTTGGGGGAGAAGATTATATTACAAAACCTTTTATTTCTGAGATAGTGCAGGCCAGAGTTGGTGTTCAACTTAGACTTTATGAGGCAAAGCAAGAACTTATAGAATTGAATAGAAAACTGCAGGTTTCCGTTGATGAGCAATTGGAACAAATGGAACAGGAAAAGAAAAATATTTTGTACGCTCTCGCAAATATATCGTATCAAGTTTGTGGATATACGAAAGAACATACGGATAGATTGAGTAAAAATTGTAGGATTTTAGCTCAGGGAATGCAGCTTTCTCCTATGTTTGAGGATAAAATCTCGGACGCTTATGTTGATACCATAGAATTGGCGGCACCTCTTTGTGATATAGGCAACATCGCTGTTCCAGGTAATATTTTAAAAAGAAAGAGGGAACTTACAGAGGAGGAAAACGCTCTGCTTAAAAATCATACAAATATTGGGGCTGAATTTTTAAGAGCTCTTTATGCCAATAACGATTATAATGATTTTGTGAGTGTGTCTATTGATATTATAAGGCACCATCACGAAAATTGGGATGGAAGCGGGTATCCCGATGCTCTTAAAAAAGAACAAATTCCTTTGGCGGCACAGATTGTTTCTATAATGGAAGAATATTGTACTCTTACTGATAATAAAGATATTAGCGGAGAAAAAGCTTTTCAAATAATGAAAAGTAATTCGGGAATAAAATTTAATCCTGATATTTTTAATATATGTCATAAAATCTTGCGTCAATTATGTTAATTATAGTGCAATTATAATTTTACAACTTTGGCGGATATTTTCTGTTTATAACTTTGATGTTTTTAAAAATATCCTCTAAAGGCTGTTTTAGAGCGTATCTGAAAACTAAAATACGCACAAAAGATTATAAAAAATAAAACAAAATTAAAGTGTTTTTGCTTGTTTTTAAAATTTTTTTGGATATTTTAATTTTTGAGAGAATAAAAAATAATCCTTGAAAAATAAGGTTTTATATATTTTTAACAGTTGGAATGAGTTTTAAGATACGTTCTAGTTGATTTGTAAGTATTGCCATAAAAATTTATTGTTTTTTTGGAGGTATGAAAATTGATAACGGATGAAGAATTTTTGAGGATTTCAGTTTATATGAAACAACATTATGGTATTGATTTGAGCCAAAAAAAACTTATTATAAATGGGCGTTTGGAAAATTATATAAAATCCGGAAGGTGGAGGAGCTTTAATGAGTATATGGATGCTATTGAGAGAGACCCAACCGGAGAACTTGAAAAAACCCTTGTCAATCATTTAACAACTAATTATACATATTTTATGAGGGAATTTGAACATTTTAAATATTTTAAAAATGTCGTTCTTCCATGGCTTAAAGTTAAACGTGAGAAAAAAAAGGACCTCCATATTTGGTGCGGCGCCGCGTCAACGGGTGAGGAGCCTTATATGATAGCTATGGTTTTGGCTGAGTTTTTTGGCTTGGATTATAAAAATTGGGATACTAAAATTTTGGCTACGGATATATCAAATAAGGCTTTGAAACAGGCTCTTGCGGGTGTTTATAATCAAGAACAGCTTAAAAGTGTCCCCGAACAATGGAAACGACGATTTTTTAAAAGTTCCGGAGGAATGTGCAAGGTTAGTGATGCTTTAAAACAAAAAGTTGTGTTTCGGCAGTTTAATTTAATGGATCCTTTTCCATTTAAAAATAAAATGGATGTTGTATTTTTGCGGAATGTTATGATATATTTTGATGAGAAAACAAAAATGGAATTAGTTAATAAGGTTTATGATTCTTTAGAACCCGGCGGATATTTTTTTATAGGGATGACGGAAACTATTGACAGAAAAAATACTAAGTTTCAGATTATTCAGCCGTCAATATTTAGAAAAAAAGAAAGGAATGATTGATGTATGCGACAGATTAGGGTTCTTGTGGTAGAGGATTCTGTGGTATTTAGAGAATTATTGGTTCAGAATCTTAATAAAGATCCTATTATACAAGTTGTTGCTACGGCAAATGATCCTTTTGAGGCAAGAGACGCTATTATAGCTTATAAACCGGATGTTATGACGCTTGATATTGAGCTTCCTAAAATGAATGGTATAGAATTTCTCAGAAAACTTATGCCGCAGTATCCTCTTCCTGTTTTGGTTATAAGTTCTTTAAGTGATAAAGTTTTTGACGCTATAAACGCCGGAGCTGTGGATTTTGTCGCGAAACCTAAAATATCTAGCAGGGTTCAGCTTGAGAATTTTATTAAAAATGAACTCTTGGTTAAAATTAAGATAGCAGCTACCGCTAAAATTAATATTTTTAGAAAACCGGAGGTTATGAGAGAACATCTAAGACCTTTGGGGAATCGTAATAAACATATTGTGGCAATTGGAGCTTCTACAGGAGGTACGGAAGCGACTCTTGATGTAGTTAAGGATTTTGGGACAGATATTCCCGGAATTGTTATTGTACAGCATATGCCTGTTGGATTTACTAAAATGTACGCTAAGAGACTTAATGACCAATGTCGTATTAAAGTTAAAGAGGCGGAATCCGGAGACAGGGTGATTTCGGGGCAGGCTTTAATCGCTCCCGGGGGTGATTCTCATATGAGTGTTGTTAAGATTAATGATGATTATTATGTGGAATTAAAAAAAGCACCAAAGGTAAACGGTCATTGTCCGTCTGTTGATGTTTTATTTGAATCTGTCGCAAGAAACGCGGGCCCGGACGCTTTGGGAATTATTCTTACTGGTATGGGGAATGACGGAGCGAAAGGTCTCCTCGCTATGAGGAGAGCGGGAGCGAGGACTATAGGGCAGGACGAGTCAACTTGTGTGGTTTATGGTATGCCCATGATAGCTTATAACATAGGCGCTGTTGAGTATCAAGAAAAACTTGGTAAAATAGCGGGAAGAACCTATGCTTTATTAAATAAAATGTAAAGGAGAATCATTATGAGAATTTTATTGGCAGAAGATGATTTCGTGACAAGAAAATTTATGCTTAATTTTTTGTCAAAGTATGGCGAATGTGACGTTACTGTTGATGGTATGGAAGCTGTTGACGCTTTTATGATGGCTTTGGAAGATGATGAGCCCTATGATTTGGTATGCCTTGATATTATGATGCCGGTTATGGATGGATATCAATCTCTTCTTGGAATAAGAAATCTTGAAAAAGAAAGAAATATTCCGCCGGATAAAGCGGCAAAGGTTATTATGACTACCGCTTTAAATGATGAAAAAAATGTTAAAATGGCTTTTGAGCTTGGATGTACCATATATTCGGGAAAACCCATTAATCAGGAAAGATTTGAGCAGGCTCTTAAAAAGCTTAATTTGATTTAAAAAACGGTAGAGTCTTTATTAAAATTTTAGGCAACATTGATTAATTGGGGTATTTTTGTCAGTTATTGTTAGTATTTATAAAAATATCCTAATCATCAACAAATATAAAATATTAAGGAAATTGTGATTAACTAAACACTTTGTGACTTAGAATAAAATTTTCCTTATACATTATAATTATAGAAGTTTTATCTTATGTGAGTGTATTAAGTGATATTTCCTTAAAGAAAGGAGAATGATATGGCCGGAGAATTTAATACGGGAGATATGTTGGATATGTATCTCTTTGAGAATGAGCAACTGCTTGAACAGCTTCAGGAAACAGTTCTTGAACAGAAAGACGCGGATTGTTTTGATGAGGAAAGTATAAATGAGATATTCAGAACAATGCATACTATTAAGGGTTCTTCCGCAATTATGATGTTTGATAATATAACAACTGTAGCACATAAGCTTGAGGATATTTTTTATTATCTTAGAGAATCTAATCCTCATAATGTGCCTCATGTGAAACTTGTGGAGCATGTCTTGGAAGTTGAGGATTTTATATCAGCTGAGATGGATAAAATGAAAAACGGCGACCCGGTTGATGGTGACGCTAATGATATTATCGCTAATCTTGATGAATTTCTTGACTCTATAAAAAACAGCGCTGAAAAACAAGGAAAAGAACTGCCGCCGGAAAATGTCAGTGAGGCACCCACGCAATTTTATATCGCTCCCGTGGCTAGCGGTGCGAGCCGTTTTTATAAAATCTATATTACTTTTTTTCCGGAAACGGAGATGGTTAATATTCATGCGTATAAAACGGTATACGCTTTAAAAGAAGTTGCGGAGGATTTACTTTATTATCCTGAGGATATTATTTCTGGCGATTGTTCTAATGAGATTTTGAATGAGGGTTTTCGAATTCTTTTGCAGGCGCAATGTGATGAGGAGGAAGTCCGTAAGATTATTGGTATTGGATACGATATCAAAAAAGTTGATGTGTATGAGTGTAAGGCGGAAGAGTTTCTTCAAGGGTTTGATTTTGGCGACCAAGAAACAATTAAGGTTGGTGTTGAGCCGGTACTCGCTGAGAATACGGCTACGGAAGATGTAAAAGTATCTGAAAATCAACCCGAAAAAGATACTAAAAGCCTTGAAAAAACTACTATAGCTCCAGGTGACTTTGTTATTAAGTCTAAAGAACCTGGTAAGGCTAAAAAATTGGCCAAGGATAAACCTAAAAATGAGAAAGCCGCATTTATTAGTGTTAATGTTGTAAAAATGGATCAGCTTATGGACCTTATAGGTGAGTTGGTTCTTTCTGAGGCTGTTGTGCTTCAAAATCAAGATTTAAAAGTTCCGGGACTTAATCTGAGTAACTTTAATAAAGCCGCTGTACAACTTTCTAAGATTTCCGCCGACCTTAAAAATGTAATACTTTCTATGCGTATGGTTCCGCTTACAAATACTTTTCAAAAAATGAATCGTATTGTTTTTGATGTTTCAAGAAAACTTGATAAAGATATTGAGTTTGAGATGATAGGGGAGCATATAGAAGTTGATAAAAATATTATTGAGCATATTTCTGACCCTCTTATGCATTTGGTCAGGAACGCTCTTGACCATGGAATTGAAAGTGATAAAGAGCGTAAACAAGCGGGAAAAACTGAGAAAGGTAAGGTTATATTATCGGCAAGAACAGAAGCTGGAAAAGTATGGATTAGTGTTCAGGATAACGGAAAAGGTCTCAACAGAGAAAAAATTCTCGCAAAGGCAAAAAAACAGGGACTTTTGGATTCAAATAAACCCGAGGACAGCTATAAAGATCAAGAAGTATATCAATTTATTACTCTTCCGGGATTTTCCACAAATGAAAAAGTCACAGAATATTCCGGACGCGGTGTTGGTATGGATGTTGTTGTGCGGAATATACAATCTGTCGGCGGGGCTTTGGAAATTGAAAGTACCTTTGGCAAGGGCAGTACAATGAGTCTTAAAATTCCTTTAACACTTTCTATTATAAAAGGCGTTGTGATGAAAGCTGGTTCTTCTTCATTTGTGTTGGAGACAGGGGTTATAAAAGAATTTGTACGTGTCAAAAATGATATGATGATTCATGAGCCTAATGGCAGCGAGTATGTTATGATAAGAGGTGAATGTTTTCCTGTTATTCGGTTGGGCAAATGGTATGGATTGACGGATTATCAGGAATCTGTTGAAAGAGGAATGATGCTGAACATTGAGGTTGAAGATAAAAATATCTGCCTTTTTGTTGATAATCTTATTGGTACGCAAGAAATTGTTGTTAAACCAATACCGTCTTATGTTAAAAAAGTCAAGGGGCTGTCTGGATGTACTCAGCTTGCGGACGGAAGCATTGCTTTAATACTGGATCCTGCCGGATTAATAGAATAAATTTATAGAAAGGAATGGTATGTCCCTATGAATGATACAAACGAATTAAAAAATAAGACGGATGAGGCTAATACCGATTTAAATAAAAGTGTATATAAAAAACGTAAATATATGACTTTTAAATCAGGCGATGAGTATTTTGGTCTGAAGATTAAATATGTAAATGAAATTATTCAGTTTCAGGCAATTACGGCTATACCAGAATCGGAGGATTATCTTAAGGGGCTCATTAATTTGAGAGGAAAAGTTATTCCGGTTATTGATGTTCGTCTAAGATTTAAACAGCCTCCAATTGAGTATAATGACAGAACTTGTATTATAGTTATTAATGTAAAGTCTACAGTGGTTGGACTTATTGTTGAAAAAATTGCGGAAGTTGTGGTAATTGATGATAAAAATATACTTCCGCCTCCTTCTATAGGGCGTATTGACAAATCTCACCAAAAATATGTGTATGGTATAGGCAAAGTTGGGGATTCGGTTAAATTGCTGTTAGACCCGGATAAGTTGCTTAATGAGGAAGATTTGTCTATTACGGAAGCGTTAAATGATATGGATTTTGATGAAGAAAAGAGGTAGAAATATGAGAAATATGAAAATGAAAACTAAATTAATTAGTTCAGTTGTTTTATTTATACTGCTTATAATAGGTAATGTTATACTTGGTAATTTAACAACTAAAGAAGCTATAAGAACTATCAATAATGGCGGAAATGTAGATGCCTATCTTGAAAACTCAACTTTTTTTACTTTTATATTGGCGGGGGTAACTGTATTAATTATAGTTTTAATCGGACTGTCAGTTGTAAAAACACTTTCAAGGTCTGTTAAACAATTATCTGACGCCGCTAAACAGATAGCTATGGGCCGAGTTGATATTGAAATGGTTAAATATAATGATGATGAGTTTGGCGAGCTTGTTGATGAGTATACAAAAGTAATTGAGAATATTAAGTATCAGTCAAAAATAGCTAAAGAGGTATCTCAAGGTAATCTTACAATTAATGTTAGACCTAAATCTGAGTATGACCTTCTTGGAAACTCTTTGAAGAAACTTGTTGAGGATAATTTTAACGCTCTCTCAAATATTAGCGACGCGGGCTCTCAAGTTACTGTAAGTTCATCTCAGGTAGCGAGCGCAAGTCAAGCGTTGGCTCAAGGTTCTACTGAACAGGCAAGTGCTATTGAGGAGATTACCGCTTCTATATTTGAAATAGCTGAGAAAACAAAGCAAAATGCCGGAGAGGCAAATTCCGCGGCTGAGTTGGTTGTTAAGGCCATTAATGATGTTAAAAAAGGAAAAGACCAGATGCAGGATATGATGCTTGCTATGGACGATATTAATAAGGCATCGGGAAGTATATCTAAAATTATTAAAGTTATTGATGATATTGCTTTTCAGACAAATATTCTTGCGCTTAACGCGGCTGTTGAGGCTGAAAGAGCAGGAGAGGCCGGAAGAGGTTTTGCTGTTGTCGCTGAAGAGGTTAGAAATCTTGCGGCAAAGAGCTCTTCAGCTGCCGCTGAGACTGCTGATTTGATTGAGAATTCGATTCAAAAGGTGAATTATGGCGCTAAAATCGTTGAGGATACGGCAAAGGCTATGGAGGTTATTGCTGATGTTGTTTCTGAAAGTGAAGTTATTATTAATGGTATTGCACAATCTTCTAATTATCAGGCAACTGCTGTTGGACAAATTGAGCAGGCTATAACACAAGTATCTCAAGTCGTTCAATCTAATTCAGCTACAAGTGAGCAATGTGCCGCGGCGAGTGAGGAACTTTCAAATCAGGCTACAAGGATGAGACAAATGCTTTCAATTTATAATTTAGGTAATGGAAATGTACGTTCTAATTTATCTTTTAATCATTCTTCAAATTTTTCAGATTCAAATTTTTCAGATTTTTCCAATTCAAGTGACCCTGTAATTTCTTTGGGGGATGACCTTGATAAGTTTTAATATATAAAAAAGTGGCTGTCGTTTAGTATTGCGACAGCCACTTTTTTATTTTGAGTATTTTAAAATAAGTTTTATAATTTCATCTACACCATTAGAGATTTTTGCTTGTTTCATATTTTTTGTGTAATTTCCTCTTGATGAATACAAAGTATTTATAGATTCTATTAATGTTTTTGGAGTTAAATCTTCTTCTAAAAGAACTTTTGAAAAACCTTGTTTTTCAAAAGAGACAGCGTTTAAAATTTGGTCTCCTCTGCTGTGTTCTTTGGAGAGAGGGATAAGAAGGTTTGGTTTTTTTAGGGCAAGAAATTCACATATAGAATTTGAGCCTGCTCTTGAAGTGATTATATCACTCGCGGCGAAGATATTTGGAAGTTCTTCTGAAAGATACTCAAATTGTTTGTAACCTTTTGTTGATGTTAGGTTATTGTCAAAATTTCCTTTTCCACATATATGAATAATTTGAAAGTTTTTTAATAAGGTGTCTAAAGACTCTCTTAACGCAGTGTTTATTTTTACAGAACCAAGGCTGCCTCCCATAACTAAAAGAACAGGCTTTTCATTATTAAAGTTACAGAGTTCAAGACCCGCTTTTATTGTTCCGGAAAAGAGAGAATTGCGTATGGGAGAACCCGTTAAAATGCCTTTTTTTGCGGAAATTTTTTCGAGAGTTTCCGGAAAAGTTGTGCAAATTTTTGTCGCGAAAGGCATAGCCATTTTATTGGCGAGTCCTGGAGTTATATCTGATTCGTGGATTATAACAGGGATTCGATGTATTTTCGCTCCCATAACGACAGGAACTGAAACAAATCCTCCTTTTGAAAATATAATTGAGGGTCTTAGTTTTTTTATAATTGAGGAAGCTTCCTTTACACCTTTAACAACTCTAAACATATCAGAAAAGTTTTTTTTGTCAAAATATCTCCTAAGTTTTCCGGAAGATATTCCATAATAATCAATCTTTAGTTTATTGATAAGTTCTTTTTCAATTCCGTCTTTACTTCCAATATAATAAATTTTATATCCTTCTTCTTTAAGTCTTTTTAAAAGAGCGATATTGGGTGTAACATGACCGGCTGTTCCGCCACCTGTTAAAACAATACTTTTACATTTGCTTTTGCTTTTATTCTTATTTTTCACCTAAATAAAACACCCCTTATATAGAATTAAAATTTATTCGACCATTTGGTCATCAAGCCATTGTTCCTCTTTTTTTATGTTTCCTTTTTCATCATATAAGATACCTTTTCCATTTCGAAAACCATCTTTAATTTGGACAGTGTATGTTTGAAGTCCATCGTCATATAGTGTGGTCTCTGTTCCTTCAACTAAAACATCATTTTCCCATATTCCTGTATAAATTCTTTTTGTGTTTCCTGAATATAGAGTACCAGTGCCATTTTTTTTGCTGTCAAACCATTCTCCATTATAAATTTCACCATTATCAAGAATTGCCGTAAGTTTTCCTGTTCCATTCCAGTTTTCAACATGAATAATCTCAACAGTTTCTGTTTTGCCAAAATTATTTATTTTATAGGTTATTTTACCTTTGTCAAAAGCGCCGTCAAGCCATTCCCCGTCATAAATTTCTCCGCTTTTTCTTGTTAAAATGCCTTTTCCGCTGTATTTTCCGTTTTGCCAATAACCGTCATATACATCACCATTATTTTCCTCATACTTCAAATATCCGTAGAAATTGTTTTGGTTATTATCGTCTTTTAAGTAGTTTTCTTCTGTTTCGGAAGAACTTGTTTTTTCTTTTGAGGAATTTATATCAGTTTCTGTATTTTCCTCTGTGTTTTGAGAATAGGATTCTGTTTCAGATGAAATAATAATATTATCATCATCAGACCTATCCAAAATTCTATTCAACACAAAAGCGAAACAAAATACAATAAATAACGCTCCTATACCAAAAGCTGTCTTTTTTAAATTGACATTCATAGAAATCCTCCAAGATGTATTTATTTTTTAATTTAAAATTGTGAGGACAGTATCCCACATACTCACTAATTTAACAAAAACCTTGAATCACTGCCTCAAACTCCGTTCACTTTTTGAAAAAAGCGAGGCAAAAACTTTTACGCGAAACTATCGTTTCGCCGTCTGACATTAAATTTCCATAACCAAAACAATTGTTTTAGCATTTTAAAGTTTTCGGTTAAGCCTTTTTCAAAAGGATTGTATGGTATGGGGGCAGTGTTTCATGGTTTTAACTTAGCGCATATTGGCTAATATCCTCAATTTTTTTTGCTCAATTTGTGAACTCAAAGAAAATTGAAGATACACCCTGACAAAATATAATTTGTGATTTAATGTTTATGAATGTTAATATTGCTCATATTTTTGTTATTGAAGTTTTTAATTACATCCTCATTTTTAGTATTTGCGTATTTGTCAAATATACGACGACCAGCAATAAGGTCTTTGACTTTTGCTGGACCATTTACGCAACCATTTTCACAAGCCATACCCTCAATAAAATCCATTGGCAGTTTTCCGCTTTTTAGCATCATAAGAGCTTTTTTGCATTCGTCAATTCCGCTGCATTTCATCGCTTTTATATCAATATCATCGCCTCGTTCCTTCACAACTTCCAAAACAGCGTTTGTTACACCACCAGACTTGGCGAATCCTTTTCCATATTTTGTGGCTTCCTCAGGGATTTCCTCATACTTTGAAAAGTCAATTTCTTTGACCTCAAGCATCGCTTCAAGCTCTTCAAACGTTAAAACAAAATTGATTTCACCGATATAGTGTTTTAAAGCTTCATTTTTCTTTGCTATACACGGTCCTATGAATACAATTACAGCGTTTGGTTTTGCCGCTTTAATTAATCTTGCCGCGGCAACCATTGGTGAGACTGTTGTTGAGATATTTCCCTTTAACTCAGGGAAATGTTTTTCAATAAGGTTTACAAATGCTGGACAACAAGAGCTTGTTGTTTTTTCTCCATCTCTCGCTCTTTCGATAACTTCTCCTGTTTCAGCGACAGTGACAGCGTCTGCTCCTAAAGCGACCTCAATAACGTCTGTAAAACCAAGGTCTTTGATTCCGGCTTTTAGAACAGAAACAGGTACATCTCCAAATTGTCCTTCGATTGCCGGCGCAATCATTGCGTAAACTTCGCTTTCTCCTCTCACGATTGTGTCAATAACATTTGAAATCATTGATACGTCTGAAACGGCTCCAAAAGGACAGCCAACAACGCATTTTCCGCAATTGATGCATTTACTTTCGTCTATCATAGCTAAATCATTTTCATCAATGGTAATCGCGTCTACAGGGCATGATTTTATGCAAGGCCTTTGAATATCAACAATCGCTCCGTATGGGCAGGCTAAAACACATTGACCGCATTGTTTGCATTTTGTTTTATCAATATAGGCGCCTCTGTCTGTTCTTGTTATAGCTCCAAATTTGCACGCTTTTATACACTTTCTCGCCAAACAGTTGTGACAGTTGGCGGTAACTGTAAATCTGGCGATTGGACAGCCCTCACAAGCCGCTGAAATAACGTGTACAACTTGTGTTCCATCGTTTACGGCATAATGAGAACCGGCGGGAATTTGTCCCATTGAAAGACGAATTCGTTGTCTCATTATTTCTCTTTCTCTGTAAATACAACATCTAAATTGTGGTTTTGGACCTTTGATAAGCTCAAAGGGAATTTCAGCCGCCTTTTCCTGTAATATACCTTTATAGGCGTATTCCGCTGTTTTCTTTAATACAGCTGTTTTAATTTGATTGATATCTGTAATATTCTCCATAATATTAAGTTCCTTTTCTCTGTTAATAATATTTTATGTTTACAACTTTTCCGGCTTTTTGAAGAATTTTACACAAGTCGTCAATAACCCTTGTTCTGATATTTAAAGCTGTAGGCATGTTAGGATTTTGATGGGCCGGGTTTATTCTTCTGCCTACAAATAAATTTATGTGTGTGCATTCTTCAGCTATTACTTTCGCTATCTGAGCGGCGCCGTGTTTTTCATCGAGCGCTGAGATATTTTTTTTCTTTGTTGGATTTTTAAAATACGCTTTTAAAATATCAACTGTTTTTTGAAGGGTGATTACTCCCTCTGTTACAAGATCAGCCCCCTTTATATACGCTATTGGCGGGACATTTGGGTCTGAATATTCGATTGTGGTTTTAATTTCCTCGCCGGTAACACGGCTGAATATATTTGAGGAAATGCCTCCTGAGACAATTTTAAAACCATCTTTTGAGAGAAAATCATGAACAATAGTTTTATCATCTTTTTGGTTTTGTGGAGGTCCCGTGAAAATATTAACTGTTTTGCGGGGTATTATTTTAACAGTCGCTACAGTTGTGTCGTCCCCGGGTTTTCCAAGATATAACTCTTTACACTTCTCAGTTACAAGATTTGTGAGTCTGGCTGAGGTTAATGCCGGATTTTCGGTCTGTTTTGTAATAAAAGAGGATGCTTTTTCCCAAGTCCATCCAAGGTTTAACATAGCTCCGATTCCGGCGTATATTACACCATCACTCATAATTGTCAGCATATCTCCGGTGTCAACTTTAAATCGAGATTCTTTTATAATTTTTCCGCCTATTTCTTTGATATTATAATCAATGTCTATAAGATGACCGTTTCTTGAGAAAATGCACCCGGGAGAGTCAAATTCTACAAGGTAAACCTCTTTGTCATAACCTATGCGCAATATTGAAAAAGTAGAATAAGCAACATTACGGACGTTGCAAACAGGTAATGTGTGAATAACGGTATCAACAACATCCTCAATACTTGAACCTTCAATAATCATAGTTGAGATAATTTTTGAGGTAAGAGTGGATAGAATATTTGCTTTAACTCCGCTTCCGAGTCCGTCTGAAAGAACCAGAATACAGCAATCGTCATTTTTTACAATTTCAACTCTGTCACCGCAAAGTTCCTCGGTGTATTTATTGAGACTTTTATAAGTTGTATCCACATAAATTTTATCATTCATCAATATTCGTTCCTTCATCTTCCATTAAACGTTTTATTTTGTTTAAAGTAACCTTTGTTTCCGCTGTTGTTTCTCCTAAAAGACTTGCTATTTGTTGAGCGACTGTCATTTGTTTATCAATAACTTTTTGAGCCATTAATACAGTTTCCATCTTTAATGCGTAATTCATTTCGTGATACTTTTCTTTTTCTGTAATATCATATATAATAGCTATCGCCATATTGTTTTTTGGGGTATATATAATTTCTTGTTTAGTAATTATTCCAAGATTATCATATCTTACTTTTTTATCATGAATATTTTTCTTTGTTTTTATTACATACTCAAAATCCGCGGAATCTATAAAATCGCTGACAGGTTTTGAAATAGCGTCACTTCTTGAAACATTGAATAGCTTTTGAGCTGAAACGTTGAATTCCTTAATAAGCAAGTTTTCATCAACAGCGATAATATAATTTGGTATTACAGAAAGTACCGTGCTTGCCATAACTTGATTAATGTCGTTCATATAGGGCAGGCACATATATAAATCAGCTTTTTTTTGATAAACAGCAATCGCTTTTTCTTTGCAAGTTGGATAACCGCAGCTTCCGCAATTAAGTTGTGTAATTTCTTTATCTTTGCCTATTTTTTTAAGAATTTCTTTTATCTCGTCTTCAGAAGGTATATCATTTTTTATATTTTCTTTCTCAAATGTTCTTTTAAAATCTTTATAATGAGGGTCAAGCTCTGTAACGCCTTTTTTTGAGTATTCCATAATAATTATTCTGTCGGCAGCGGAGGATATTTTATTGCCGGGCATAAGAGGTCCGTTTATACAGCCGCCTCTGCAAACATTTCCGTCAATAAAAACATTTTTTAGTTTTTCGTTTTTTATGTCGTCAAATACCTGACGAAGTTCTTTTATACCGCTTACATTTAAAAGGTTATATTTTCCGATTTTACCACAAATCTCATGGATATTCATCTTTCTTTTTATATCAAGAGTGATTCCATCAAATATAGGATAAATTGATGAGAACGGAGTATTATAAAATTCCTCATCAGGCAATCTTTCGATATTTATTTCCCTTGTTGCAAGCCATTCTGATAAGCTGTTAAAAGAAATTGTTCCATCAACATATTGAGGATTGTCATCAATTTCTTTTGTTTTTGAGAGACAGGGACCAACAAAAATGACTTTTGTTTCTGGTCCATATTTTTCTTTTATAATTTTTCCATGAGCAAGAACAGGGGAGAGAACAGGCGCAAGCATATCCGTTAAATCAGGATAATATTTACTTACAAGCATATTTACGGATGAACAGCTTGTAGCGATAATATTTTTCATATTTCCATCTTTAATGAGCGAAATATATTCGTTTGTTACATATTGAGCTCCGACAGATGTTTCTTCCACATTATCAAAACCAAGAAGTTTAAGAGCGTTGATAATTTTTTTGTGATTTTTTCCGAACGCTGAAACATAGCTTGGTGCGAGACTTACAACAGTAGTGAATTTAGGATTGTCAACATACTCAAAGACTTTGATTAGGTCTTGTCTGGCATGTTTAGCGTATTGAGGACAGCTTGTGATACATAGACCGCACAAAATACATAATTCATCTATAACAGAGACATTTTCATCCTCAAATTTAATTGATTTTAAGGCACAGTTTTTTAAACATCTATAACATTTTTTACAATTTGATTTACTTTCCCTGATATATTTCATTATGCACCTCCTTGATTAAGAAATTTTATTTTATATACTATTGTGTGTATTAATTAATTGTCTTTATTTCTTTCTTTAAGCATATTGGCAAGCTCTGACATAAAAGAATCTATATCTTTGAATTTTCTATACACAGAAGCAAAGCGAACATAAGCAACCTCATCAATATCCTTAAGTTTTTTCATAACAAGATTTCCTATTTCTTTGCTTTCGATTTCACTTCTTCCTTGAGAAAATGTAAAATTCTCAATACTGTCAGCGATAGCTTCCATTTGTTCCATAGAAACGGGACGTTTGTTGCAAGAGAGCATAATTCCTTTGAGAAGCTTGTTTCTATCAAAACTTTCTCTTATATTATTTGATTTTTTGACAACAAATGGAGCTATATCTATTCGTTCATATGTCGTAAATCGATTTTCGCATTTTTCACATATACGACGTCTTTTTATAGAATTATTTTCAGATATATTTCGTGTGTCAATAACTTTGGTTTCATCATTTCCGCAAAAAGGACATTTCATATTTTTATATTTCAACTCCGAGTAAATTTATATTATAGTCAATTAATTTATAGCGAACCAATAAAAAATAAACAGGCAAATCTTAAATAATTTGATACATTAAAAATTTTTTTAGCTCGCACTAAAAATTTTGTGAATTGCTATAAATAGGTTTATAACGATTTAATGTATTCTTATGCTTTCGACATATATTTTAACACAAAAAATCTATTATTGCAATTCATTTAAGATAATTGAAACAAAATCAGAAATTTCTCTCGCGAGAGAACCATACTCACCATAAGTTTGTGAAAATTTTTCCCCTGCGAGACCTAAAATATATGTTCCGAGTACACAAGCATAAAAGCAATTCGTACCTTGTGCTATGAGCGCCGCTAAAACTCCTGTAAGACAATCTCCAGAGCCTCCTTTTGCCAAAGCTGACGAACCTGTTGTATTTATATACACATCTCCTGATGGACGTGAGATTATTGTTCTGAAATCTTTTAGAACTGTAATAACATTATATTTTTTTGAAAATGTTCTGGCTTCCTCTACTATGTTGTTTTTTAAATCGTTAATACTTTTTCCGGTAAGTCTTGACATTTCACCTAAGTGAGGGGTTATAATACATGGAGCTTTTATTTCTTGTAAAACAGATAAATCTTTTGATATATCGTTTAAAGCATCGGCGTCAAGGATAATAGGAGATTTTGAGTTTAAGGATACTTTTTTAACAAAGTCTGCCGTATCAGTATTATTTCCAAGTCCGGGCCCTATAACTATGCAGTCAGCGTCGTTGTAAGAAAAATTATCTATACTTCCTTTAAAAAGATAACCGTTTTTATCGGGAAGGGATTTTGTAACTGCTTCAGGAAGGTGATTCTTTATAACATCACAGACACTTTTTACTGAACAAGAGTATACAAGACCGGCACCTGTCCGATAAGCCGCTTTTGACGCTATAACACAGGCTCCGGGCATATTGTCGCATCCGGCAAATATAAATACTTTTCCAAAAGTACTTTTATTGCTATTTTTTACTCTTTTTGGAATCAATTTTCTTGCCTCATCTAATGTAAGTATATTTGTTTTAATATCTTCTTCAAGACCATAAGGAATGTTTATGTCTTCTACGAATAATTTTCCTGAGCAAATGCTGCCATCATTAATTAGAAGTCCGATTTTCGGTAAATGAAAAGTAACTGTGAAATCGGCGTTAATCGCGTTTCCTAAAATTTTTCCACAATCGGAATCTATTCCTGTCGGACAATCAACAGAGGCAACTATACAATTACTAGTGTTTATAAGTTTAACAATTTGAGCGATATTTTCTTTAAGATTATGTTTTAAACCTGTACCTATAATCGCGTCAACAATTAAATCAGCGTCAAACAAAATTCTTGAAATATCAAAGTTTTGTTTTTCATCAATAAAATGAATTTTAAAGTTAAAGCCTCTTTCAATTAGATTAAATAAAATGTTAAGTTGTGTTTTACATTCGTCTGAGGCTTTGCTTCTATCTCCAATAAAAATAATCTCAATATCAATTTTTCTTGTTAAACTGTTTTTTTGATATATATGGCGGCAAAAAGCAAGTCCGTCTCCTCCATTATTGCCTTTTCCGGTGAAAACAACTATTTTGGTGTGTTTTTTATCTTTAATTATATCAAAGCATTTTTCTGAAAATTTTAAAGCTGCTGTCTCCATAAGTGTGAGGGAAAGCACACCTATATCATTTATAGTTATGTTTTCAATATTTTTCATTTCTTCCGCGGATACCGCTTTCATAAAAAATCACCTCTCCGCAACAGCATATCCAATCGCGTTTTCTTTATTATGGGAAATACTTACAAAAATTTTTTTTATTCCTTTTTTTTCTGAGATTTTTTTCGCGCCGTTATGTAAAATAACATAAGGCATACCAAGATTATCTCGCAAAACTTCAATATCGGTCATATTAAAGTTTCTTATGCCTGTTCCAAAAGCTTTTGACACAGCTTCTTTAACAGCGAAATTTCCTGCCAGAGAATTAAATTTTGTATTTTCACAATATTTAATCTCGTTTTTGGTGAAGATTTTTTTTAAAAAATTTTCATTCTCACAAGCTTTTTTTATTCTATCAATTTCAATGATATCAATGCCAATTCCTATAATCATTTATTTCATATTCCCACCATATTCATCATCTAAAATTTGTATTCCCTCGTGACCTATAAATGTTCTTAAAAATAAAGATTTTTCTTTATATTCACTATTTAAAGAGTTTAACTCATCCATTTTATTTTTGAGTTTTTCTTTTAAGTTATCAACTTCAGGTTCTAACTTTTTTATTTTTAAAGATAATTTTGAGATATTGTTGTAAGATATTTTGACAGCCTCATTAAAAAGCTCATAATTCTTTTTTTCAATGATTTCAGGTAACTTTTTACGTTTTTCATCTAAATCATTTAGTTTATCGTTTATATGCTCAACAAGTTCTTGATTTGTTTCCATTTTTTTTACAGCATTGGAGGAATTTTTATCGCTGACCTCACTGGAGAGTTCTAAAATTTTTGAAAGTCTAATTTTTTTTGTTTTTAATAATTTGTTATATTCAAAATTAAGTCCGCCTTGTTCTTTGAGAAGTTCTCGAAGCTCTTCCTCAATTTCTGACATTTTTTCTGTTTTATTGCTTTTAAAAGTAAGATTATAAGTTTCGTCAAGAATAAGTATTGGCAAATTATTAATTTTTACTTGTTTCGCAAAATCTTCATTCTTTTTTTTAAACAGCATAAAATTTCCCTCCTAACAACTTTTTGAAAAGAATATAACAAAAAACTGAATTTTATTGTTGATTTTCAATCTTTTTGATAGCGTCGAAAGCGGCGTTTTGTTCAGCCTCTTTTTTGTTTTTTCCAAGTCCTCTTCCAAGAATTTTTCCGCAATGGGATACCTCAATTACAAAGACTTTATCGTGAGCGGGTCCGCTTTCTTTGACAATGTTGTATTTAAGAGAGCTTTTACTTTTACTTTGAATAATTTCTTGTAGGTATGTCTTGCAGTCATTGAGTTTGAAACTTTTTCTTAAATCAAATATTGAGTTTTTCATAAGCTCAATAATAAATTTTTTTGCTCCTTCAATGCCGCTGTCAAGATAAACGGCACCAAATACAGCTTCCATAGCATCGGCAAGGATAGAATCTCGATTTCGGCCGCCTGTGTGTTCTTCGCCTTTACCCAGTTTTAAAAATTCTCCTAAGTTTAGTTCTCTCGCTATTTTTGCTAAAGTTGTCTCACAAACAATACTTGCTCTAAATTTTGTGAGTTCTCCCTCGGGAAGTTCGGGGAACTGGTCAAAAATAAAACTGCTTATTATGAGTTCTAAAACGGCGTCTCCCAAAAACTCAAATCTTTCATTATTTATAATATTGGATTTTGCTTCGTGAGCAAAAGAACTGTGGGTAAGGGCAACTTGTAAAAGTTTTTCGTTTTTAAATACATAATTAATTTTTAAATCCATATTATTCACCTTTTCAATTATTATAACATCACAAAGGGGCATTAAACAATTTAACGCCCCCTTGTGATGTTACACACATAAGTTGATAAAAAATTATTTGCTTTGAGCTTTTTTGATGTACTCAACAGCATCGCCGACAGTCTTGATGTTTTCGGCATCATCATTTTCAAATTCAATGTCAAAATTCTCTTCCAATTCAGAAATAATTTGGAAAATATCCAAAGAGTCCGCTCCCAAATCATCTGTAAAGGATGTCTCCATTGTAATTTCATCTTCGGAAATACTCATTTGTTCAGCGATAATTTCTTTAACTTTTTCAAATTCCATTGTTTTACACTCCTTAAAATAATAATCAAATGCAAGAGATTAAGGAAAAAACAACCTATTAAATAAATTAATAAGATGATTTTTAGTTAATAATATTCCTTAATACTTACTATATAACTATAATATACTAAAGATTTAAGCAATTTACAATAGTTAAATTATATTTTTTCTTGAATTTTATTAACAATATCATTTTCAATAAATTTTATACATTGATTGATTGCGCCGTTTATATCTTTTTCAGAAGAATTTCCGTGAGCTTTGACAACAAGACCGCTTAGTCCTATAAATGGAGCACCGCCAACTTCTGAATAGTCGAAATGTTTTTTTAGCTTTTTAAAAGCGCCCGAGGAGAGAAGAGCTCCAATTTTTGACAGAAAACTTGATATTAATTCTTTTTTTATAATACGCATAATGCTTTTTACAAATCCCTCAGCAAATTTAAGAACAACATTACCAACGAAAGCATCACATATCATAACATCAACATTGCCTAAAAATAAATCTCTGGCCTCAATATTTCCGACAAAGTTAATATCTGCTTTTTCAAGAAGTTCATATGTTTCTTTTGTAAGAGAATTTCCCTTTTCTTTTTCAGCGCCTATATTGATGAGACCAACTGATGGATTTTCAATTCCCAAAACATTCTCCATATAAATTGAGCCCATTTTCGCAAATTGAACCAGATAAGAAGGTTTTGCGTCAACGTTTGCCCCGGCATCTATGAGAAGGGCGCTTTTACCGTTTTCCATAGGCATGAGGGTTCCAAGGGCAGGTCTTTCAACACCTTTTATACGTTTTATGATTGTAACGGCACCCGTGAGCAAAGCGCCTGTGTTTCCGGCTGAAATAAAAGCGGACGCATCGCCTGATTTCAGTAAATTAAGTCCAACAACCATAGATGAGTTTTTTTTGTTTTTTATGGCGGAGGTTGGCACTTCATCGGTGGCAATAACCTCATCGGCATTGACAATCTCAATTCGTGATTTATCATACTTGTATTTATCCAATTCTTGTTGAATGTCATATTCACGCCCAACAAGAATAATTTTGATATTTTTATTTTTGTCAGAGGCGGAAACGCAGCCCTTAATAATTTCAAAAGGAGCGTTATCGCCGCCCATAGCGTCTACAGCAATAATAATATTACTCATAATGTCCTCCATGCCAAAACACTTGCGTAAGTTAATTTATAATTATAAAAAAATTAAAAAACAAAAAATTTCTTAATAAACAAAAGGCAACTTATGAATATACACACAAGTTGCCCTATAATTATAGACATTAGTCTACATTCAAAACAGTTTTTTTATTGTAAGAACCACAAGATTTACAAGCTCTGTGAGGTCTCATCAATTCACCGCACTTACTGCATGAAACCAAAGTAGGAGTTGCAATTTTCCAACTTTGAGCCTTTCTCTTATCTCTTTTAGATTTAGACATCTTACCTTTGGGACAAATAGACATTATTATTACACCTCCTATTCATTTTCCGATTCCTCAAAAAGAGCTTTTAATTTTTCAAATTTAGGATTGATATGTTCTTTTTCGCAGCGACAATCGCTTTCATTGAGATTATGACCGCAAATTTCGCATAAACCTTTACAGTTATTTGAGCAAACAGCTTTCATAGGCATATTAACTAATATATTGTCTAAAATTACAGGCTCAAGATTAATAATGTTGCCTGAAAATGACAGACAATCATCTTTTTTATGAATAGACCTTGAAAAAAGCTCATTAACCGGAAAATCTAATTTAAAATTAAAGGGTTTAAGACATAAGTCACAATTTAAGTTCAAAACAGCGACAATATTTCCTGAAAAATGAAACAGACCCTTTTTTTCATTTGAGATTTTACCCGAAAGCTTAACTAAGACATCGCCGTTAACCGAGTATGCATCGGGAAGAGATATTTTCTCTGAAAATGAAACAAATTTAGATTCTCCATCAATAAGATTTTCAATGTCAACAGTCATAAAAACACTCCTATTTTGGCTAAAACAATCAGTCCATCGTCAATTATATCACTATAATACATTATTTGTCAAGAAGTTCTTTTGTATCCTGAGCAATCATTAATTCCTCGTTTGTTGGAATTACGAAAACATGTATTTTTGAATTGTCTGAAGCTATATCAATTTCTTTGCCTCTTACGCTATTTTTTTCTGAGTCAATTTCAACACCAAGACATTTTAAATACTCACAAATAGCGAGTCTGCTTGTTTTGCTGTTTTCACCAAGACCAGCGGTAAAGACAATAGCGTCAGCTCCGCCGAGGGCCACAAAATACTCACCAATATATTTTGCTACTTTGTAGTGGAACATATCAAGAGCGAGTTTTGCCCTTTTATTTCCCTCGTTCATTGCCGCCTCAATATCTCTGAAGTCACTTGAGACTCCTGAGATTCCAAGAACACCGGACTTTTTATTCATAATTGTATCGACATCTTGAGTGGACAAGTTTTCTTTATTCATAATATAGAGTACAATCGCAGGGTCAATATCACCGCATCTTGTACCCATAACCAAACCTTCAAGAGGGGTGAGACCCATAGTTGTATCAATAACTTTACCATCTTTAATAGCGGCGATACTTGAACCGTTGCCTAAATGACAAGTGATAATTTTTGAGTCTTTTTTTCCGCCAAGCATATCAATAGCTCTTGTTGAGATATACTTGTGGCTTGTTCCATGAAAACCGTATCTTCTGATATCATATTTTTCGTAATATTCGTAGGGAAGAGCGTACATATATGCTTTTTCCGGCATAGTCTGATGAAAAGCGGTATCGAATACTGTAATTTGGGGGGTACCCGGCATAAGTTTTTCACAAGCCTCAATTCCCATAAGGTTTGCGGGATTGTGCAAAGGTCCCAAATCAAAACATTTTCTTATCGCGTCTTTAACTTCGTCTGTTACTATACAAGATTCGCTGAAATATTTGCTTCCGTGAACAACTCTGTGTCCAACACCATTAATTTCACTAAGGTTGGAAATAACACCGCAGTCGGGGTCAATAAGTTTATCCATAACAAGTTTGATTGCCTCGTTGTGGTCAGCTAAAGGCTGTTCAAACGTGATTTTATCTTTGCCTGCCGGAGTATGCTGAAGATTGGAACCATCAATACCAATTCTTTCAACTAAACCTTTAGCCATTACATCGCCGTTGTCCATATTATATAGTTGATATTTTAAAGATGAACTTCCGCAGTTTATAACTAAAATTTTCATTGAGACTTCTCCTTTTCGATTTTAAAATTTGTAACGATTTTAAAACAAATTTACCATTTCTATTTACCAGAAAGCTGAGCTTGAACGGCAGTTATTGAGACAACACCTACTATGTCTTCAGCGACGCAACCTCTTGATAAATCATTTACGGGTTTAGCGATACCTTGGGTAATGGGACCATAGGCCTCGGCATTTGCAAGTCTTTGAACGAGTTTATAGCCAATATTTCCGGCATCAAGGTCTGGGAATATTAAAACGTTGGCTTTTCCGGCAACATCACTATTGGGAGCTTTTAACGCGCCGACACTTGGAACTATGGCGGCATCAAGCTGGAATTCGCCATCAAGTTTTAAATTTGGATTTTCTTCTTTCGCTATTTTAGTTGCCTCAACAACTTTATCAACATCAGCATGAGAAGCGCTGCCTTTTGTTGAGTGAGAAAGCATAGCGACAATAGGTTCTTCACCTACAAGCATTTCAAAAGATTTAGCTGAACTCTGAGCGATGGCCGCCAACTTATCGGGAGTTGGGTTTTGCTCAAGACCACAGTCTGAGAAAATAAATGTACCTTTTGCGCCAAGGTCACAATTTGGAACAATCATAACAAAGAATGCTGAAACAATTTTTGTCCCTGGAGCTGTTTTAAGAATTTGAAGACAAGGACGGAGTACGTTTGCCGTAGCGTTTATTGCGCCGGCAACCATGCCGTCAGCGTATCCGCATTTAACAAGTAAAACTCCGAAATATAGGGGGTCTTTAAGCAAAGTTTCTTTGGCTTTTTCTTCTGTCATTCCTTTAGCTTTACGTAATTCAACAAAAGTGTTAACAAGTTCATCAAATTTATCGTAATTTTCAGGGTCAATAACGGTAGCTTTAGAAATATCGCTGCCTTCCGCTTTTTCTAAAATTTTTTCTTTGTTACCAACTAATATAACGTTGGCAATTTCTTCTTTAAGAACCGTGGCGGCAGCGTCTAGAGTTCTTTTCTCAAAAGACTCCGGCAAAACAATTGTTTTTTTGTCAGCTTTTGCTCTTGCTTTAATGTTTTCTAAAAAGTTCAAAATAAAAATCCCCTTTCGTTTTTTTTATATTTAATTTAAGGAAACGCCGATTTGTACATTTTTTGTTAAATAGCGTTTCCTTTTTCAATCAAAATAAATTATATCCAAAAAATTTTATATAAAACAGTTTTTTGGATAATTATATAATATTCATAA
>CATJCJ010000227.1 GCA_949738935.1 uncultured Eubacteriales bacterium
CATTCTGTTTAGCAGTGCCAAACAGCCAATGAAAGAAAGTATTAACAGCCGCTTTTTAGAAAATTTATCCCATCGCAAATAAAAATAATAGAAAATTGCCGCAATTAAATATTCCAAAGAGTTTTCCAACCCAGAAGTTGAAAAATCAATAAAAGCTTTACTGCATATCAACAACACCATGGGCAGTGCAAAACGCTTAGCTTCCCCTTTAGCAATACCAAACATAAAAATTAAGACAGCCGCAAACGTACAACAAATATTGAAAATCATTGCCGTTAAATAGTATTCCTTAGTAAAAAAACATAGAATAATCATACAAAATACCATTAAAGGATTTGTGTATGTTTGGACTCTTTCTGATACATTCCAGCGCAAACCATAGCCATGCAAAAAATTATCCACTGTTCTAAAAGAAATGCAGGCATCATCACTTACCCAGGCAGTGCGCAGCAAGATAACAAATAGCGCCAGCAAAATAAATATAGCGCATAAGATGTTACCATTAATCTGCGTTTCCGAACCGGGCATCTTTTCTATACTATTCATTTTCTTTTTCATAAAAAAACATAACCTCCAAAACCTGAAATATTTTAGTAGACAAGGCTATTATTACCTATACTACGTATAGGTAATAATAGGGGTACCCCTATTGATGATTTAATCAATAGTTTATCTATCAATCCTTAAACTTCTTTTCGTTATACATCTTCATCTGTCGAAAAGCTGTTAGTTTCCGTTTGCCGGCCATGACATCATCTAAAAGTTCCTGCAATTCCGCCACCAGATTATCCCTCTGCATAATCAGAATATTCAGCCGGTTCTCACAGTCCTGCCGAAAGTCAGTGCCAACGTCATCTCGGTCCCTCTGCTCCGTCATATGGTAAATCTTCAGTTCATTAATGCTCATCTTATCTATCAAACTGCCAACTGTTTCCATTATGCCTGCCCCCTTACGTTAACTTTATCGGATATAATCTCATCAATTTCTTCAATTAAATCATTGCGGTGCTGATTAAGCGGATTTATATTGCGGATAGCTTTCAACACTGTCGCGTCCACATCGCTTCTAACCTTATCTTCTTCATGCCACATTTCGGTGTTAGTAACAACCAATTCCTGTATAACCTGCTCCAAATCATCACGATGTTCATTCAAAGGCTTAATGCGGCGAATTTCATCAGTAACAATAACATAATCCGAATTTCTACCCACATTTTCTTCATGCCAGGTTTGAATA